>DASUMF010000379.1:0-3311 GCA_036277835.1 Acidimicrobiia bacterium | reverse complement strand
TTCGATGCCCTCGTTCCGTATGTCCGCTGCCTGCGACGATGAGGAGACGCACGACATGGAGCACATCGAACGACCGCGACGATCCGTCCTGCGAGGTTCCGTCGGACGGATCGCGGCTGTCGCGCTGACCGTCGGCACGCTGTCCGCGTGGGCGATCGCCCCGGGGATCGCCACCGCAGCGACCAGCCCGACCACCGCGACCGAGATCTCGACCGCCAAGGACTCCAAGCTCGGCACCATCCTGGTGAGTGGCAACACCGTGTACACGCTGAAGAGCAAGAAGACGTGCACGGCCGCCTGCCTGAAGGTCTGGCGACCGGTCGAGCTGCCGGACGGCGTCACGAAGCCGACGGCCGGTGACGGAGTGGACGCGTCGAAGCTCGGGACGGTCGACGCAGCCGACGGCGCCGTGCAGATCACCTACTCCGGCAAGCCGCTCTACTGGTTCGCCAAGGACAAGGCGCCGGGCGACGTGCACGGCAACGTGACCGACAAGTGGGGGACCGGCGCGGCCGTCGTCACCGCGAAGGCCAGCTCCGGCTCGGGCGACTCGAACGCCGGCACCGGGGGGACCGCCTTCTAGTGGCAGGGTTCCCAGCGGGGAGACGCTGATGTCGTCCCTGGTCGTCGAACGCACCGCGACGCACCGTTCGCCCACCGCCGAGCGCGATGGGCGAACGGCGCGGCGCCTGCGGAGCGCGGTGTCGTCGCGGGTGTACCTGCCCGCGTGCGCGATCGCGCTGCTCGCGGTGGTCCTGATCGGCGTCGGATGGGCACGCGATTGGGGTGATGCGAGCTTCGCCGGATCGGTGACGAGTCTCCGGGTCGTCGTCGCCGGCCCCGCCACCTTGGCGATCATCGGAGTCTTCCTCGTCGTGGAGCGCGTGCGGCCTGCGCAGCAGCGACCGCTGTTCGCGCGCGGCCACCGCCACGACATGCTCTTCGCCCTCGTGAACGCCACGCTGCTCGTGCCACTGGTGACGGCCCTGACGTTGTCGTTCGTCGAGATCGCGCGCACTGCGTTCCCGTGGATCGTCCTCCCCGAGATCGGCACCGTGCCGCGCTGGGGCGCGATCGCCCTGATCGTCGTGGCGATGGATGCCTGCAACTGGGCTGTGCACCTGGCCAACCACCGCGTGCGGATGCTGTGGCGCTTCCACGAGCTCCACCACTCACAGGAAGATCTGAGCGTGCTCACCGTCTTCCGCACGCATCCGCTGATCCACGTGTCGTACCTCGTCGCGCTGATCCCCGGCCTGGTGCTGCTCGCCAACGGCGTGATGTCGACCACGGTCCTCGTGGTCTACGCCGCGATGGTCGCGTTCGCGCACTCGAACACGCGGCTCGGCTTCGGCCCGCTCGAGCGGGTCTTCGTGAGCCCGAACTACCACCGCATCCACCACATGGTGGACGGGCCCCAAGACGTGAACCTCGGCTTCGCCCTCACGATCTGGGACCAGCTCGCCGGGCGCGCGGTGTTCCCGACCGAAGCCACGATCCGCGCCGACACGGGGCTGCCCGGCCGACCGCTGGTGGTCGAGCACGCCGGCCCACGGCCTCGTCACCTCGCCGTGTTCGCGGCGCAGCTGATCGCGCCGTTCCGTCCGATGCATGATCTCACCGACGCTCCGCCCGTTCGATCAGACAAGAGTGCGAGGTAGCACGATGGTGACAGCTTCCGCCGAGGTCCAACCGCCTCGCAGTCGTGCCCTCCTCGTGGCGCTGTTCAGCAGTCGCACCGCGCCGCTCCCCACCGACATCATCCTCATCGTGGTGCGCGCCACGCTCGCGCTGATCTTCATCTACCACGGCGCGCGGCGACTCTTCGGGGCGTTCGACGGCCCGGGCATCCACGAGTCGGCGAAGTTCTTCGCCGACACCGCGGGCCTCAGCCCGGGCACGTTCTTCGCGGTGGTGAGCGGCCTCATCGAATTCGGAGGCGGCATCGCCATCGCCCTCGGCCTCCTCACCCGGCTCGCCGGTCTGGCGATCTTCGGCGACATGATGATGGCGATCATCACCGTCACGTGGGCCGACGGCATCAACGCGACGGGAGGCAAGTCGGGCTGGGAGCTGAACCTCGCGTTCGGCGTGCTCGCGCTCGTCGTCGGGATCTTCGGCGCTGGTCGGATCAGCCTCGACGCGCTGATCGAGCAGCGACTGGTCGGGGCGGCGCCACCCCCGAACGGGTGACGTCGGACGTCGTCCGGAACGCGTCTCGCGGCGCGCTCGTCCTCGTCGCGCGGACCCGCACGATCGTCAGGACCACCACGACCACCGCGACCGACAGCACGACGAGCAGCGCGAGGGTCGACGTGGTGTCCTCACCGGCGGTCAAGCCATGGATCGTCGCGACGACGAACAAGGGAAAGCTCGCGAAGTGCACGGCTCGCCACACCCGCTTCGGCAATCGGCGACCGGCGAGCGAGGTGAGCTCGATCGCCACCAGGAGGTAGAGGCCCACGATGCCCCATGCGATCGCGACGGGCTTCCACGTGGCGACGAACGGGACGAGCGCCGAGGTGAGTGTGAAGTGCACGTAGCTGTCGGCGATCACCGCCGCCACGTGCACGAGCGTGAAGATGGTGGCGAGGCCGCCGAGGTACCGGTGGAGGTCGAGCAACCACGCCGGGTGCGGCCGGCGCCCGAACGGCTTTCCTGACAGCGTGAGGCCCCAGACGACCGACGCCGACACGAGGGCCCATCCGACCAGACCCGACGCACGGGCGACGAACCACGGCAACTGCGACATCACGACGCTCCCGCTCGCTCAGCGAGCTCGCACGCGAACGCGCCGAAGCCGGGGGTCGTCGCGACCGCGCCGTGGTGATCGACGGTCAGGCCCTCGCCGTCGAGGGCGGTGATCGTCTCCAACGCTGACCGTGCAGGAGCCAGGAGCGCGGCCTTGGCCAGCACCTCGGCCCGCACCGCGGTGCGAGCGAGCGCGGTCGCCGAGACAGTCGGCGAGACCAGCGGCGCGCCGGTCGAGGGGTCGATGAGGTGGTGCATCGACGCGTCGCCGGCGGTCCAGGTCCGCTTGGCCGTGGTCGACGTGGCGACGCCGCCGGCCTCGAGGCCGACGGCCGCGATCGCACGGCTCGTCGCCGCGTCCTCGATCGCGACCAGCCATCTCCCGCCGTCGTCCGGGATGCCCTCCACGCGCACGTCGCCGCCGATGTTCACGCACGCGCCGAGCGCGCCGGCCGCGAGAAGCGCTTCGACGACCAGGTCGGCAGCCAGCCCCTTGCCGACGCCACCGGGATCGAAGCCGACTCCCTCCGGGAGCTCGACGAGGCCCAGGTCGCGATCGA
>DASUMF010000378.1:0-2989 GCA_036277835.1 Acidimicrobiia bacterium | reverse complement strand
CTCGAGCAGGCGCACCTGGTGCTGGGGATGCGTGCCCTGCGGCGCGACGACCCCGATCGCTTCGCCCTCGCGGTGCTCGACCAGGTGCTGGGCGGCGGGATGAGCTCACGGCTGTTCCAAGAGGTGCGGGAGCGCCGCGGCCTCGCGTACTCGGTGTTCTCGTACCGCGCCGCGTTCGAGGACACCGGCGCCTTCGCCGTGTACACGGGCACCGCGCCCGAGCACGTCGAGGAGGTGCTCGCGCTGCTGCGCGGTGAGCTCGACCGCCTGGTGCGCGACGGCGGCATCACCGCGCGCGAGCTCGAGAGCGCGAAGGGTCACCTCGCCGGCTCGCTCGCCCTCTCGCTCGAGAGCTCGTCGAGCCGGATGCATCGCATCGGTCGAGCGGAGCTGACCCTCGGTGAGGTGCCGACGATCGACGGCGTGGTCGCGGAGGTCGAGCAGGTGCAGGCCGACGACGTCGCGCGTGTGATCGAACGGGTCCTCGCGTCGGGGCAACGTACGCTCGCCGCGGTCGGCCCGATCTCCGGGCTGGAACTGCTCTAGATTCCCACCATGATCGGAGCGCCGAAGATCCGTGTCGGTGTGTTGGGCGCGGGCGGCCGCATGGGCACCACGGTCTGTCAGGCGGTGCTCGACGACCCTGAGCTCGAGCTGGTCGCGGCAGTCGATCCTCACCAGGTCGGGATCGATCTCCGCCAGCTCGGCGTGCAGGGCGCGGGCGGCCTCAACGTGGCGCGCACCGCCGAAGCGCTCCTCGCGGCCGGCGCCGAGGTCGCGGTCGACTTCACCGTGCTCGATGCGGCACGCGACAACCTCGAGTGGTGCGCGACGAACGGCGTGCACGCCGTGGTCGGCACGAGTGGCTTCGAGGCGTCGGAGATCGAGCAGCTCGCCAAGCGGTTCGACGAGTCGACCGCCAATGCCGTCATCGCGCCGAACTTCGCCATCGGGGCGGTGCTGATGGTGCGGTTCGCCGAGATGGCTGCGCCCTACTTCGACAGCGCCGAGATCATCGAGCTCCATCACGACGGCAAGGTCGACGCGCCGTCCGGTACCGCGATCAACACCGCCGAGCGCATGGCCGCGGCATCGGGTGAATGGGATCCCGATCCGACCACCAAGGTCACGCTCGACGGTGCGCGCGGCGCGAAAGGCGCGGCGGGGATCCCGATCCACTCGGTGCGGCTCCGTGGCCTCGTCGCGCACCAGGAGGTGCTGCTCGGCAAAGACGGCCAGTCGCTGTCGATCCGCCACGACTCCTACGACCGCACGTCGAGCTTCATGCCCGGTGTGCTGCTCGCGATCCGCGGCGTGCGCGAACGCCCAGGGCTCACGTTCGGTCTGGACCCACTGCTGGGGCTCTGAGCTTGGCCGCGGAGAGCTCGCGTGCCGAGGTGCTCCGCGGCACGTACGAGTGCATCGCCCGCGTCGGCCTCGCCAAGACCACGATGGACGACGCCGCGCGTGCCGCGGGCGTGTCGCGCGCCACCGTCTACCGGCTCTTTCCCGGCGGGCGCGACGAGTTGCTCCGCGAGACCGTCGCGTGGGAGATGACCCGCTTCTTCGCGCACCTGGGTGAGGAGCTGGGATCGGCATCCGACTTCGCCGAGTTCCTGGCGCGCGCCATCCCGATGGCGCGCGATGAGCTCGTGCGCCACGAGGTGCTGCAGAAGGTGCTCGAGACGGAGCCCGACCGCCTGATCCCGCTGATCACGGTCGAGCAGCACCGGTTGATCGCGTACATCTCGGCGTACTTCCGCCCGCTGCTCGAGCGCGACCGCGAGCGCGGCGTGGTGCGCGCCGACGCCGACCTGGCGCAGGGTGCCGAGTACGTCGCGCGCATGGCGTTGTCACTGGTCGCGTCGCCGGGGCGCCACGACCTCGACGACCCGTCGGAGGTGCACCGCCTGGTGCGGCGCGAGCTCCTCGGCGGGCTGCTCGACCCTGCTCGACAATGAGACAAAAACCGGTGTATCGTCTCAGCGAATGACCGTGCTCGAGGTCCGTGAGACGACGTCAGTGGAGGCCCGCGCCACTGCGGCGCTGCTCGCCTGCGTCGCACGTTTCGGCCTCGCGAAGACCACGATCGACGACCTTGCACGCGAGTCCGGTTGCTCCCGGGCCACGCTCTACCGCTACTTCGATTCCAAGGCGTCGATCGTGCGCCAGACCGTCGCTGCCGAGATCCGTCGCATGACGTCGTCCGCGGTCGACGCCGCGTCGGCCGAGCTCTCCCTCGGTGACGCCGTCGTCGCCGCGACCCTGCAGGCAGCCCGCGATCTCGACGGGCACGCCGCACTCTCGTTCCTGCTCTCGTACGAGCCCGAGTCGATCGTGTCGCACCTCACCTTCGCGGAGGGCGACCGCGTGCTCGTGTGGGTGGGCGACGCGCTCGCGCCCGCGTTCACGCGGTGGCTCACGGAACCCGAGGCGCAGCGCGCAGGGGAGTGGATCGCACGCGTCCTGCGCTCCTACGTGCTGATGCCCGAACCCTCGATCGACCTCACCGATGCACGCGCGGCCCGTGAGTTCCTCTCGGAGCTCGTGGTCCCCGGACTGGGAGTCCACGATGGCTGACCACACCGGCACCGATCGCACCAGCCTGGATCACACTGCCATCATCGGCCGCGCGGAGGTCGACGACATCGACGAGATCCTTGCGATCACCAACACCGACGTCGACGAGATCGCGCACACCGTGCGCGCCGAAGCGGACGCCATCTTCACGTGGGACTACGAGCGCAGCCGCCCGGCGCTCGCGAAGCTCTACGAGAAGGCCAAGACGTCGATGTGGAACGCCAACGACCTGCCGTGGGACACCGACGTCGACCCCGAGCAGGTGGCGGCGAACAACCAGAACCAGAACGGCTTCGACCGCAATGCCGACCACTCCGGTACGCCGTTCGAGAAGTGGGGCGACAAGGAGTGGATCCGCTTCGGCGTCGAGAGCCAGGCCTGGACGCTGTCGCAGTTCATGCACGGCGAG
>DASUMF010000377.1:0-2228 GCA_036277835.1 Acidimicrobiia bacterium | reverse complement strand
GACGGGGTCACGGCGACCGGCAGGTCGGCGTCGTCCCCGTCGACGGCGTAGACGATCGGGAACGGCTCGCCCCAGTAGCGCTGCCGGCTGAACAGCCAGTCGCGCAGCTTCGTGGTGACGGCCGGCGCGCCGTACCCGGTGGCGTCGAGCCACTCGGCGATGCGCGCCTTCGCGTCGGCAGTGGTGAGGCCGTCGAGGGAGACCTCGTCGTTGGCCGAGGCCATCGCCGCACCGTCACCGGTGTACGCCTCGGGCCAGTCGCGGGCCGGCGTGTCGAGGTCGAGCGCGCGCTCACGCAGCCACGCGTCGGACGGCTGCACCACCGCGGCGATCGGCAGCTCGTACTCCTGCGCGAACTCGAAGTCGCGCTGGTCGTGCGCGGGCACGGCCATGATCGCTCCGGTGCCGTAGCCCATGAGCACGTAGTCGGCGACGAAGATCGGGATCGAGGCACCGTTCGTGGGGTTGGTCGCGAACGCACCGGTGAACACGCCCGTCTTGTCGCGCCCCTCGGCCTGGCGTTCGAGCTCGGTCTTCATCGCCGCGAACTCGCGGTACTTGCGCACCGCGCCCGCGGGCAGCTCGTCGGTGCCGAAGATGCCCTTCCACGCGATCGGGATGTCGTCGAGGTCCTGCGCGAGCGTCGCGTCGGGCCATTCGGAGGGCACGATCTCGTCGAGCAACGGGTGCTCGGGCGCGAGCACCATGTAGGTGGCGCCGAACAGGGTGTCGGGCCGGGTGGTGAACACCTCGATGTCGACGCCCTCGTGCTCCTGCACCGGGAACAGCACCGTGGCGCCGACGCTGCGACCGATCCAGTTGCGTTGCATCGTCTTGATCGACTCGGGCCAGTCGAGCAGCGCGAGGTCGTCGAGCAGGCGGTCGGTGTACGCGGTGATGCGCAGCATCCACTGCTTCAACGGTCGCTTGAAGACGGGATGGTTGCCGCGGTCGCTGCGGCCCTCCGAGGTGACCTCTTCGTTGGCGAGCACGGTGCCGAGCGCGGGGCACCAGTTCACGTCGATCTCGTCGACGTAGGCGAGACGGTACGAGTCGACCACCGCGCGACGCGTGGCCGCGTCGAGGTCGGCCCACGGCAGGTCGTCGGGGTTGGCGTCGCTCTCGGACGCGCGCGTGCCGGCGTCGAGCTCGGCGATCAGCTCGGCGATCGGGCGAGCGCGCTGCTGGTCGTCGTCGAACCACGAGTTGAAGATCTGCAGGAAGATCCACTGGGTCCAGCGGTAGTACTGCGGGTCGGTGGTCGCGACGCTGCGCCGCGAGTCGTGGCCCAAACCCAGCGCGCGGAGCTGGCGGCGCATGGTGGCGATGTTGGCGTCGGTGGTCTCGCGCGGGTGGCGTCCGTGCTCCACGGCGTACTGCTCCGCGGGGAGTCCGAAGGCGTCGTAGCCCATCGCGTGCAGCACGTTGCGGCCGTTCATGCGCATGAACCGCGCGTACACGTCGGTGCCGATGAACCCCAGGGGGTGGCCGACGTGGAGCCCCGCGCCGCTCGGGTAGGGGAACATGTCCAGCACGTAGAGCTTGGCCCGATCGGCGGCGGCGCCGACGTCGTCGCCCAGGGGTCCGGCAGGATTCGGTGCCCAGAACGTGTGCTCCGCGTCCCAGCGGTCCTGCCACTTCCCCTCGATCTCGTTCGCGAGGCGCGCGGTGTACCGATGAGGTGGAGTGTCGGGTCCGTTCGCTCCGCTCATGCGGGCGAGCGTACCGGGCACTGGTAACGTCGACTCTCCCTTTGGAGGCGAAGCGCAGGCGGCGTCGACCAGAGATCTCGGGGCTGTAGCTCAGTTGGTAGAGCACTTCCATGGCATGGAAGGGGTCAGGGGTTCGATTCCCCTCAGCTCCACTTCGCGGGCGCGCTGGTGGGCATTGCATGACCGGAATCGACGCTTCGACCTCTCCCCCTGCCCTGCCGCGCTGGTTCGGACCTCGAGCCAGCCCCGATGATCCGGCCGTCTCGGCCCTGATCGACCGCATCGCGAACGGGGCCGGATGGGCAGACATCGGCGGGAGGTTCAACCTCAACCTGCGGATAGACACGGAGCCGCCGGTTGTCCTCCGGGTACACAGGCCCTGGGTGCGCCGCGGGCGGGTCGCGGGATTGCGGCGCTTGCGGGAACGGCTCCTGCGGACACAGGTCCGCGTCGCGCGGCCGATTCCGATTTCCGGCTGCGACCTCACGAGGGTCACTGATCGTTGGGCTGAACTCG
>DASUMF010000376.1:0-9057 GCA_036277835.1 Acidimicrobiia bacterium | reverse complement strand
GCCGCGCCGTGCGGTCCGTGCGCGCGTCACAACTCGCCGACGACGACCCCATCGCCGCGCTCGCGGCCGAAGAGGACTCGCTCGCCGCCGAACCCGACGAGACACCGGCGCCGAGCCCGCGTCGTGCGCGCACGACCGCGGCGACCGTCACCACGCCGGCGCCTGCCACCACCAACGGCGACCACGCCGAGCCGGCCGCGACCGCCGACGCGGACGCGTCCACGTCGTCGACCTCGGCGGAGCAGTCGTCGACGTCCACCACCTCCGACACCGAGCAGTCGAGCCCGTCGAACCAGTCGAGCCAGTCCAACGCGGCGAGCACCGTCGACACGCGCGTCGATCCCGAGGACGAGCGCCAGTCGTTCGGCGACGGCAACCGCCGCGGGCGCCGTCGGCGCCGTGGCCGCGGCGCGGGCCAGGAGCAGGGTGGCAACGAGCCGCGCCAAGGCGGTGGCGGCGGCGAGTACCAGGGTGATCCCATCGAGGTGCGCGGCCTGCTCGACCTGCGCGACGAGGGCTACGGCTTCCTGCGCTCCGGTGGCTACCTCCCGGCGAACAAGGACGTCTACGTCTCCGCGTCGCAGGTGCGGCGGTTCGCGCTCCGCAAGGGCGACGACGTCCGCGGCACCTCACGCCCGCAGGCGAGCAACGAGAAGTACCCGGCTCTGCTGCGTGTCGACGAGATCAACGGGATGACGCCCGACGACGCGCGCAGCCGGCCCCGCTTCGAAGACCTCACGCCGCTGTTCCCCGACTCGCGGCTGCGGCTCGAGATGGCCGACAACCCGCACGAGATCACCGGCCGCATCGTCGATCTCGTGGCACCGGTCGGCAAGGGTCAGCGTGGCTTGATCGTGTCGCCCCCGAAGGCGGGCAAGACGACGATCCTCAAGCAGCTCGTGTACGCGATCGAGCGCAACAACCCCGAGGTGCACCTCATGGTGCTGCTCGTCGACGAGCGACCCGAAGAGGTCACCGACATGCGCCGGCACGTCGTGCGCGGCGAGGTCGTCGCCAGCACGTTCGACCGGCCGGCCGACGAGCACACCCAGGTGGCGGAGCTCGCGATCGAGCGCGCCAAGCGTCTCGTGGAGATGGGCACCGACGTGGTGATCGTCCTCGACGGCATCACGCGGCTCGCCCGTGCGTACAACCTCGCCGCGCCGACCTCGGGTCGCATCATGTCGGGTGGTGTCGACTCCACCGCGCTGTACCCGCCGAAGAAGTTCTTCGGTGCGGCGCGCAACATCGAGGAGGGCGGCTCGCTCACGATCGTCGCCACCGCGCTGGTCGAGACCGGGTCCCGCATGGACGAGGTGATCTTCGAGGAGTTCAAGGGCACGGGCAACATGGAGCTTCGGCTCGACCGTCGCCTGTCGGAGCGGCGCATCTACCCGTCGATCGACGTCGAGGCGTCGAGCACCCGCCACGAGGAGCTGCTCTTCGACCGCCAGCAGCTCCAGCAGGTGTGGAAGCTCCGGCGGGTCCTCAACGCGCTCGAGGACGGCAAGGGCCTCGAGCTGCTCATCGACAAGATCCGCACCACGAAGAGCAACGACGAGTTCCTCGCCGAGATCGCGAAGGCTCCCACGCCCGGAGGCTGACGCTGCAGCGGGAGCTCGAACCGGGAATCGAAACCGGGAATCAAACCTTGGGGTGGCGTTGTTCTGGTGCTACCCCCGAGCCCGTAGACTGGACCGCCATGAAGACCGAGATCCACCCTGAGTACGTCGAGTGCACGGTGCACTGCTCGTGCGGCAACGAGTTCGTGACCCGCTCCACGGTGCCGAGCCTGCGCGTCGAGCTGTGCTCCGAGTGCCACCCCTTCTACACGGGCAAGCAGAAGCTCGTCGACACCGGTGGACGGGTCGAGCGCTTCCAGCGGCGCTACGCGAAGTCGGAGGCCGCCAAGACGAAGGGCGCGAAGCCCAAGTCCCCTGGCGACGTCAAGGCCGACGCACCGGCCTGAGCAGGGTCGCACACCGCCGATGAGCTCGAGCCCCAGCACCCCGACCCCCCGCTACATGGGCGGGCAGGCGGTGATGGAAGGCGTCATGATGCGCGGCGAGCGCAGCTGGGCCGTGGCGGTGCGCACGCCCGAGGGCGACATCGAGATCGAGACCCACGAGGCGCCGCACTGGGCCGAGAAGTGGTCGAAGGTCCCGCTCGTGCGCGGGGTGGTCGCGCTCGGGGAGTCGATGAACCTCGGCTTCAAGGCGCTGGCCTGGTCGGCGAACCGTCAGATCCCCGAGGAAGAGCAGATCTCGAGCAAGGCGATGGGCTGGACGATCGGCGCCGCGCTGCTGCTCTTCACCGGCATCTTCATCCTCCTCCCGGCGATCGCGGCGAACTCGATCGGCAACATCTTCGGGCTCGACGGCTTCTGGTTCCACGTGGCCGAGGGTGCGTTGCGTCTCGGCATCTTCCTCGGCTACCTGTCGCTGATCGGCCTGCTCCCCGACATCAAGCGCGTGTTCCAGTACCACGGCGCCGAGCACAAGGCGATCGCGGCGTACGAGAACGACGTCGAGCTCACCGCGGAGTCGGCACAGCAGTTCAGCACCGCACACGTGCGCTGCGGCACGAACTTCCTCCTCACCGTGCTGGTGATCACCATCGTCGTGTACTCGTTCGTCGGGCGCCCGGGATGGCTGGTGCTCATGGCGTCGCGCGTGGTGCTCATCCCGCTCATCGCCGGCATCAGCTACGAGATCATCCGCTTCGCGGCCAAGCACATGCAGTGGTGGTGGGTGCGCGCGGTCATGAAGCCCGGCCTGCTGCTGCAACGACTCACCACCCGCCAGCCGGCGCTCGACCAGGTCGAGGTGGCAGTGGCTTCGCTGCGGGCGGTCCTCACCGCCGAGCAGCTCGCCGAGGTCGAGCAGCGAGCGCAGCGTCCCCGCAGCGTCACGGCGGTCCCGCCGACGCCGCTCCTCCGCGGCGCCTGATCCGATCCGCACCGTGTCGCGCGGTTCGCGACTTGTGATCACCACTCTGCGTGGTCCATGATTTCCGGGCGGTCGGGCAGCGGATGGCCTCGAACGCCAGTCTCGGATCGAGGCACCGTGGGCAGGCTGGCGTGAGCGCCTGGGGGGATCCGCCGCGGTGCCGCGCGCGGATGCACGCCCTTCCCGACGAGGCCCGCGAAGGGCACCGGTAGCCTCCACGCCATGTTCGAACGGTTGGCGGAGCTCGAAGCGGAGCTCGAGAAGGTGGAGGCGGAGTGGTCCGACGTCGCCGCGTCGGGAGACCGCAACGCGGCCCGCGACATCGGGCGCCGCCACGCCGAGCTCAAGCCGATCGTCGAGGCCTACCGCGAGTACCGGACGGTGGAAGCGGAGCTGGCCGACGCCCGGGAGCTCCTCGCGGCCGAGGACGACGCCGACATGCGCGCGTACCTCGCCGACGAGATCGAGGCGAAGGAGGCGGAGCTGGCGGCGCTCGACGCCCGTCTGCGGGAGCTGCTCGTGCCCCGCGACCCCGACGACGGCAAGAACGTGATCGTCGAGATCCGGGGCGGCGAGGGCGGCGAGGAGGGGAACCTCTGGGCGGCCGACCTCTTCCACATGTACGAGCGCTACGCGGAGGCCCACCGCTGGAAGGTCGAGACGTTGTCGAGCCAGCAGTCCGACATGGGTGGCTACCGCGACATCACGTTCGTGGTCAAAGGCGACGACGCGTGGTCACGACTCAAGCACGAGGCCGGTCCGCACCGTGTGCAGCGGGTGCCCGCGACCGAGAGCCAGGGACGCGTGCACACGAGCGCGGCGACGGTGACCGTCCTCCCCGAGGCGGAGGAGATCGACGTCACCGTCGACGACAACGACCTCCAGGTCGACTACTACCGGTCGAGCGGGCCGGGCGGGCAGTCGGTGAACACCACCGACTCCGCGGTGCGTCTCACCCACAAGCCGTCGGGCCTCGTCGTGACCTGCCAGGACGAGAAGAGCCAGCTGCAGAACCGGGAGAAGGCGATGCGCATCCTGCGCAGCCGGCTGTTCGAGTTGGAGCGCCAGCGCCAGGAGGACGAGCTCTCGGCCGCGCGCCGCAGCCAGGTCAAGGGTGGCGGTCGCTCCGACAAGATCCGCACGTACAACTACAAGGAGAACCGCGTCACCGATCACCGCATCGGGCTCACCCTGCACTCCTTGGATCAGGTGCTCGCCGGCCAGCTCGACCCGCTCACCGACGCCCTCGGCGCGGCCGAGCGGGCGGAGCAGCTCGCCGACGGCGGGGTCTGAGCCGGGCGTCGGATGGCGACCTGGCGCGAGCTCCGGGTGTCGACCGAAGCAGCCTTGCGGGACGCGGGCGTCGACGCGCCGCCTTCCGAGGCGCGCTGGATGGTGGAGCGCGTCTCGGGCTTCGAGGGTCCCGAGCTGGTGATGCACGAGCACGACCAGGCGACGTCGCTCGCGGTCGCGCATCTCGACGCGATGATCGAGCGCCGACGTGCGGGCGAGCCGCTCCAGTACGTGCTCGGCCAGTGGCAGTTCCTCGACCTCGAGCTCTTCGTCGATCGCCGGGTGCTGGTCCCGCGACCCGAGACGGAGGTGGTCGCGCGCGTCGCGACGGAAGAAGCGGTCCGCCTGGGGCTGCGCCACGGACCTGCAGATCCGTGGAGCGTCGGCGCGACGGAGGTCGTCGTGGATCTCGGCACCGGATCGGGTGCCCTCGCCCTCGCGCTGGCGAGTGCGCTCCCGGATGCCGAGGTGTGGGCCGTCGATGTGAGCGACGACGCCCTCGCGGTGGCGAGGGCGAACGTGGCGGGCGTCGGCGGACCGGCGGCGACGCGGGTCAGGATCGCGCACGGATCGTGGTTCGACGCGCTCCCCGACGTGCTCCGTGGCGGGATCCGTCTCGTCGTGAGCAACCCGCCGTACATCGCGGAGTCGGAGGTCGCGTCGTTGCCGAACACCGTGATCGAGTGGGAGCCGTACGGTGCGCTGGTGAGCGGGCCCACGGGCCTCGAGGCGATCGAGGTGATCGTCACCGACGCCGTCGAGTGGCTGGCACCCGACGGGGTGCTCGTGTGTGAGCTGGCCCCGCACCAGGCCGAAGCCGCGTCCGAGCTCGCGCGCGCCGCGGGGTTCGCCGACGTCGAGGTGCGCGCCGACCTCGCCGGACGCGAGCGCGCACTGATCGCGCGGCGTGCGCCTGCGGGGTAGGTTCACGCCATGGCCGACGAGCTCGACGTCGACGCGATGTTGGAGCGCTTCCGCACCCGCGCCGCCGCGGTGCGCGACCGTCCGCTGCCACCGGTGGCGGGCCCCGACCGTCAACGGTTCGTGGAGCAGGCCCAGCTCGACTTCCAGGACTTCGCGATCGTGGGCGACGCGTCGTGGGAGTACGACGACGGGGTGCTCACGCTGCGCGTCGACCTGAACCCCGCCGAAGGCGACTGATCCCGGTCGTCAGAACTGCTCGTCGAGCTGTTCGTTGCGGTCCATGTGCTGGAGGAACGCGCGGTCGACGGCCATCCACAGCGTCTTCGAGAACGGGTAGTACGCGATCGGCACGATGATCATCAGTGGAACGAGCACCGCGAGCAGCTCGACCACTGGCACGTCGGGGATGGTGAACGCGAGCCCGACGACGAACACCACCACGAACACCGCGGCCGTGACGCCGATGTTGATCGCCAACGCGCCGGCCCAGTAGCCCTCTTCGCGTTCGAACTGCAGTCCGCAGCTCGGGCACCGCTCGACGATCGTGAACCACCGGTGGAACAGGTGCCCGTGACCGCAGCGCGGGCAGCGTCGCGTCGCCCCCCACCACAGCATGCGCGCTTTGCTCGGACCGGTCGCGGGCTGCGGCATCAGGCGAGGCTACCGACCGGCTCGCCCGGCTCGGCCTGCTCGTCGGGGTCGACGACCGGCCACACCGGCTCGCTCGGCGCCGCCGACACCGGACAGATCGAGCGGTACCGGCACCGCACGCACACCTCCGGGTCGCTCACGCCGTCGAAGCGCTCGCTCCGGATCTCGGCGACCGTGATGCGCAGCTCCTCCTCGATCATCGCCAGGTCGTCGTCGTCGGGCTCGAACGCCGCAGGATCGTCGACGACCTCGGCGGCGAGGTGCTCGAACGTGATGCGCACGCGCAGCCCCGACGCCGCGGCGCGGGGCGCGAGCACGAAGGCCTGCAAGCGCGCCTGCTCGTCGCGCGCGACCTCGTCGGCCCAGACACGACCCGTCTTGTAGTCGCGCGCGTCGAGAACGCCGTCGTGCGACCAGAGCGCGTCGATGCGCGCGGTCGCCATGAACATCGGCATCGGGAGGCGGTGGAAGCGTGCGACGGTGAGCTCGTGGCCGATCGCCGTCGCGTGCTCGGGACAACGACGCACGTGGTTCGCGATCTCGGTGCGCGAGCGCTCGTCGTGCTCGAGCCCGTGCGTGGCGAGCACGTCGTCGACGTGCGCGGCGTCCCGACAGGTGCCGGTCTCGTGGATGAGGCCGAGCATGGCGTGCAGCTGCTTGCCGTGCGACGACGACGGATCGCCGTCGCTCGGCGGGATCTGCAGGACGTAGTGGTCGTGCCACTCGCGCGGGCAGCGTCGCCACGCGCCGAGCGACGTGGGCGTGACGGTGACGATGCCCGGGAGGTGGTCGCGCCGCCGGCCGAAGTGCGCGCCCGTGGGGTGCTCGGGGCAGGCGGCGACGAAGGAGCACGAGCCGCAGTCGTCGCCCGCCGCGGCGACGGGATCCTCGGATCGCGCCCGCACGACCGCCAACCGCGACTCGAACCACTCCACCAGTGCGGGTCGGTCGCCGGGCTCGACCACGCGCTCGCGCACCACCCCGTGCACCAGATCGGCCCAGGTGACGCGGAGCGGGTCGTCGCCCACCCACGACGACAGTCGCAGCACCGCGACGCGCACCGGTTCGAGCTCCAGGGGATCCGACACCGGCGAGCGCCCGGCCCAGAGATCGACCTGGCGGAGCTCCTTCGTGCCGTCGTCGGCGGTGAGCGCGAGGTCGACCCACCCACCGATGCGGACGCCGCGTGCCTGCGACACGCTCGGGCCGTCGAGCTCGTGGTCGTGGTAGCGGGCGGCGCGGTCGCCGAAGATCTCGACGTACCAGCCCGCCGCCTGCGCGAGGACCCGGCGCTCCTCGGGCTCGAGATCGGCCCCGATGCCGTCGAAGCGAGCGAGCTCGGGACGCGACGACTCGGCGTGGGCGTCGCGCGCGGCGGCGAGGAACGCGTCGCGGAGGCGGGAGCGGTGGACGGGGTCGTGGGATCGGTCGCTGCCCTCGAACTCACGGGCCAGGCGACGAGCGCACATGTCGTCGGCGGCGCGCAGGAGGTACGGAGTGACCTTGGGGAGCAGCTCGCGGTCGGGCACTCCTGCGGAGGCTACGGCCCAGGCCCCCGGTCGGGGGTCCTCGGTTTCTAGACTGGCCCGACACAGACGCTGGAGCTGCAGGTGCGCATCGCGATCGGGTCAGACCATGCCGGATACCGCTTGAAGGGTCACCTCGTCGATGTCCTGAAGGCCGACGGCCACGACGTCAACGACCTGGGCACCGACTCCGAGGAACCGGTCGACTACCCGCCGATCTGCGCGGGAGTCGGACGCGAGGTGGCCGAAGGCCGCGCCGAGCGGGGCATCGTGCTCGGTGGGAGCGGGCAGGGGGAGCAGATCTCGGCCAACAAGGTGCGCGGCGTGCGCGCCGCGCTGTGCAACGACCTCTACACCGCCGAGTACTCGCGGCGCCACAACGACGCCAACGTGCTGTCGATCGGCGCCCGCATCGTGGCCGAGGGGCTGGCCGACGAGATCCTGCGCGTGTGGCTCACCACCGACTTCGAGGGTGGCCGTCACCAACGTCGCATCGACGAGATCCACCAACTGGAGGAAGCGTGACCGACGACCTGCGCGAGCTCGATGCGGTCGATCCCGAGATCGCGGACATGGTCCGGCGGGAGACCGAGCGGCAGAACACCACCATCCAGCTGATCGCGTCGGAGAACTTCACGTCGCTCGCGGTGATCTCCGCGCAGGGATCGGTGCTCACGAACAAGTACGCCGAGGGCTATCCGAAGCGGCGGTGGTACGGCGGCAACCGCGTGATCGACGAGATCGAGCAGCTCGCGCGCGAACGCCTGTGCGAGCTCTTCGGCGCCGATCACGCGAACGTGCAACCGCACTCCGGTGCCAACGCCAACCTCGCGGCCTACTTCGCCGTGCTCGAGCCCGGCGACACCGTGATGGGCATGCGGCTCGACCAGGGCGGCCACCTCACCCACGGCTCGCCGGTCAACATCACCGGCAAGCTCTTCGACTTCGTCGCCTACGGCGTCGACCGCGACACCGAGCGCATCGACGAGGACGAGTTCCGGGCGCTCGCGCTCGAGCACCGTCCGAAGCTCATCGTCGCCGGCGCCACCGCGTACCCGCGCACGCTCGACTTCGAGGTGTTCCGCTCCATCGCCGACGAGTGCGGCGCCATGCTCATGGTCGACGCCGCCCACATCGCGGGGCTGATCGCGGGCGGCGCGCACCCGTCGCCCGTGCCGTACGCCGACATCGTCACGCTCACCACGCACAAGACCCTGCGCGGCCCGCGCGCCGGCGCCATCCTGTGCCGCGAGGAGTACGCGGCGGCGATCGACAGCGCAGTGTTCCCCGGGCTCCAAGGCGGCCCGCTCGAGCACGTCGTCGCGGCGAAGGCCGTCGCGTTCAAGGAGGCGCTGCAGCCCGAGTTCCGCGACTACGCCGCGCAGGTGGTGGCCAACGCCGCGACGTTGGCCGATGCGCTGGCCGCGGAAGGCTTCCGCATCGTGTCGGGGGGCACCGACAACCACCTGCTGCTCGTCGACCTCCGCCCCGCCGGGCTCACCGGCAAGGTCGCGCAGGTCGCGCTCGACCGTGCCGGGATCACGTGCAACAAGAACACCATCCCGTTCGACGCGGAGAGCCCCTTCGTCACGAGCGGCATCCGGCTCGGCGCGGCCGCGGTGACCACGGCGGGGATGCGCGAGCCCGAGATGGAGACGATCGCGGGCCTCATCGCCCAGGTGCTGCGCAAGGCCGACGATCCCGATGTCGGCGCC
>DASUMF010000375.1:0-5117 GCA_036277835.1 Acidimicrobiia bacterium | reverse complement strand
GTTCCGCGGTAGCCATCCTGCTCGTGAGCCCCGACGGCACCACGGTGGTGCCCGTCGACGAGCTGTTCAACCCCGTGTTCGAGGGGAAGTCGCACGAAGCGGTCCGCGCCGAGCTCGACGCTGCGCTCCGCTGAGACTCCGCGCGCTCCGGGTCAGGGGCCGGGGAACACCTTGCGCAGCGTCTCGAGTGCGGTCGCGTCGCCGGTGAAGGTCGGGGTGTGCTCGGCGTCGAGGCGGCCGTAGACGAGGCGAACCCATGCCTCGGCGGGGAGGGTCACGTCGGGTGTGGCGGTCGCGTCGTCGTCGGCGATGCACGTGCCCGATTCGGGCGTGAGCGTGACCGTGAACGAACGCGTCGGGTCGGTCGTCTGCACGTGGATCGTGCGCGTGTCACCGGTCGGACGCGCGGTGTAGCTCATGATGAGGCCGAGGTTGTCGACCGTGATGGCCGCCGACGCTTCGGGCAGCGTGGCGGCGGGGTCCAGCGCAACCTCGATGTCCCAGGCATGAAGCGTGTGTTCGTTGAGGCGCAGCCCCACGAACTCGCTGAGTCCGAGCGTCATCGGCCCCATCTCGAACTCGAGCGGATCCTCGTCACCTGCCGCGTCGACGAGCTGCTCCAGCAGTTCGACGAGTGCGCGATCCGCGGCCAGGCCATCGTCGGTCTTCGCGCGCGCCGACTTCGCGTTCCACTCGTCCCACACCGAGGGCGCGAAGTGGTCCGGGGTCGACAAGCCGCGACGCGCGTCGTCGACTCGCCGTTGCATGATCACCGCACCGGAGCCGACGTGCGACATGACGTCGGCGATGGTCCACTCCGTCGGGTACGCCGGGCCGGCGAGGGTGTCATCGTCGAGTGGCGCCACGAGCGCTTGCAGATGCTCACTCGACGCTCGCAGTGCGTCCACGACCGGGCGCGCGCTCGCCTCCGATTCGGCATCACTCACGGTCGCGTCCTCCGCGTTCGCTTTGGGCATGGTCGGCTCACGTGAGTATCGCTCGTCGTGACGCGTCGCCACCACACGGTCGACCGCGCCGGCCGTAGTGTCCGGGCATGACGATCGATCGAGCACTCACCGGTGTCGTCCAGCGGGCCATGGCGCCACTGTGGATCAGTGGCCTGCGCTCACCCGAGCCGGTTGCGGCGCTCGCCGCACTCGGCCTCGAAGGTCGCCAGCCCTACTTCGCCGCCCGCGCCGCGCCACTCGGTGCCGTTCCCGCGCCGGTGGTGGTCTCCACCTTCTTCAACTTCAGCCCCGCCGCGGTTGCGCCGGCGATTCCCTCCGCATGGGCAGTGGCGTCGCCAACCGACATCCTCGCCGCGCAGCTCGCGGGCATGAACGAGGCGCTGCCGGCCGCGTTTGCCGGCCTCGACGCGTCGTTGGTGCCGGAGGCGGCGGCGCTGGCCCGCTCCGCGGCGGAGGCTGCGTGTGAGCACCCCGAGGGCCGGCCGCTCTTCAGTGCGTACGCCGCCCTCGAGTGGCCCGATGACGCCCACCTCGTGCTCTGGCACGCGCACTACCTGCTCCGCGAATTCCGGGGCGACGGCCACATCGCCGCCCTCACGGCAGAGGGGATCACCGGCATCGAGGCGCACATCGTGCACATCGCCGCAGTGCCCGACCTCGGGCCGATGTACCGCCCCTCGCGGGGCTGGACCGACGCGCAGTGGGACGACGCGATCGACGCTCTCCGCGCGCGCGGATGGCTGGCGCAGGCTGGCGACCTCGCGCTCACGCCCGCAGGCAACGAGTGGCGAATGGCGATCGAGGACCGCACCGATGAGCTGGCCGTTCCGGCCTACGACGCGATCGGCACCGATGGCTGCACCCGTCTCGCCGAACACGGCGCGGTGATCTCCGCCGCGCTGATCGCGAGCGGTCGTGCGATGGTGATGCCCGCCGTGCGGCCCTGACTCGCCGCCAGGAGCGTCCCTCGTCGCCATTGTCAACGGTGGCGATGTGTCACTAGTGTCACGAAGCGGTCTCGCCGGAGTCCGCCGAGGGGGGAGAAGCTCGTGAGCGAAGCGCTGGTTGCCGATCCGACGCGCGCGAGCCGTTGGCACGTGGACGGTGCGCCGCCGTGGTTCGAGAGCCTTGCGACCGTGCTCGAACCGGCGCCCGAGCTGCTCGACCGGCTCTTCACCGAGTTCGCGCCCATCGGCGCCGCGCTCAACACGCAGGACTCGCTGTGGGTGTCGTTCCACACCTGGGTCGTCGAACGACTCGTCGGCGAGGAGCTGCAGGGTGCGGCGCCCGTCGACCAGCGCGCTGCGATCTGGGCGATCTACGCCACGAGCTACTGGAGCATGCTCGAGCTCACGGTGCACTTCGGGGTGCCGCCGGCGGTGCTCAACCTCGGCATGGAGCCCACCGCGCCCACCGACGACAGCGTTGCCGATCTGGTCGCCAAGCTCACGGCGCGCTTCGACGCGCTCGCGGCGGGCGACGCCGCGGTGCGCGAGCAGCTCAGCGTGCTCCAGCGGGAGGAGCCGTGTACCGGCACCCTGCACGGCACGGCGTACAACTCGGGGTACTGCGAGGTGGTGTGCGAGCAGGCGCCACTCGGTGAGCTCCCTGCGCACCTCAGCGGTGAGACCGGTTTGATCCGGGCGAACCCGCGCGACTTCATGCGCCTCGACTACTCGATCGCCGTGCCGACGTGGTTGCGTGACTGGCGCACCACGTTCGAGATCGCGGTGCGCGCCGAGCCCGACGCGTACGAGCGGGCCATCGTCGGCGACGGCACGCAGAAGAACCTGCGCGACCTCTGGACCGAAGCGCTCGCGTGGGGACACAACAACTGGGGTGGTTCGTCGCTCGACGACTGGACCCAGGCGTACTACGACGACATGGCGTACTACGGCGTCGTCTACAACTTCGGCCTCGAAGCGGTGTCGCTCGCGACCTTCGTCGCGCTCGTGACCCGTGACGACGAGGCCGCGTTGCGCGCGTTGCGCGGCAACACGCTCTACTGCGGATCGTGGGGGGCGGCCGTGATGGGGTTGCTCGACGTCGACGGCCGATTGCCCGAGGTCGTGCCCGCCTGATCGTGGGCTGTCGCGGCGGCGGCGAACCGTCGCGACCAGTCGCCGAGCTGCTCGGCGAAATCGGGTGGTGACACCACGGTGAACTCGGCGCCGAGCGCGCCCAGCGCGAACACCGGCCAGTCGAGGGACTCGGTGGTCATGGTGACGCGCGATCGAGCGTGGTCGAGCGCGTCGATCGTCGCCCACTGCCCGATCCTCGCCCTCACCTCGTCGGCCGGTGCATCGACGACGGCTTCGACGGTGTGGCGCGCGGAGCCCTGCGTGAGGCCGGCCTCGACGAACGTCGCGGCGTCGACACCGAGGGCGCGCGGATGAAATCGGGTGCCGAGCGCATCGAGCTCCCGGAGCCGGTCGACGCGGAAGGTGCGCCAGTCGTGGCGCATCCGGTCGAACGCGACGAGGTACCAGCGGTCGCCGACCAGCACGATGCGGTGCGGCTCGACCTCGCGGTCGCTCGCCCCTCCCTCGCGATCCACGTACGCGAACGCGACTCGCTCGTTGTTGCGACACGCGACGGCCAGCGTCGCCAAGGTGTCGAGCGCGACCGATGCTCGCGAGGCGGCCAGCTCCGACGGCACGGTCATGGCGCGCACCGCGTCGACGCGGCGCCGCAGTCGCGGCGGCATCACCGCGACCACCTTTGCCAAGGCTGCCAGCGAAGCCTCCGCCACGCCGGTGACCGCGCCGTTGATCGTGGCGTGGAGGCCGATGACGAGCGCGAGCGCTTCGTCGTCGTCGAGCACGAGCGGTGGCAACGCCGCGCCCGGCGCGAGCTCGTAGCCGCCGTCGATCCCCGGACGGGCGCGCACGGGGTAGCCGAGCGCGCGGAGTCGGTCGACGTCGCGGCGCACCGTGCGGGGGGAGACGTCGAGTCGGTCTGCGAGCTCGGCGCCCGACCAGTACGGACGGTGCTGGAGCAGCGAGAGGAGCCTCAGCATCCGTGAGCTCGGGTCGGCCATTGCCGCAGGATATCTCTCATTGCGGACAGAATCTGTCCGCAATGCTGTGTACGGTCGACCGAGACGTTCACCCGCACCGGAAAGGGCACGATCCACGATGACGAACGAGCAGCACACCCTCCTCTCGGTCCTCGCCGAGCGGCGACAGTTCCTCCGCCACACCCTCGAAGGCATGACCGACGAGCAGGCCGCGCGGCGCAGCACCGTGAGCGCGTTGTGCCTCGGCGGCCTGGTGAAGCACGTCGCCGACACCGAGGCGGTCTGGGCCGCGTTCATCGTCGGCGGCGCCGACGCGATGGACGCCGAGGCTGCGTCGCAGGGTGACCGCGACGCCAACTTCGCCATGCAACCCGGTGACACGGTCGAGCGCGTGCTCGCGCACTACTCCGAGGTGGCGGCGCGCACCGACGCGCTGATCGCGAGCCTCGACGACCTCGACGCGTCGCACCTCCTCCCGCCCGCGCCGTGGTTCCCGCCCGACACGCACCGGTCCGCCCGTGAGGTCGTGCTGCACATGATCGGCGAGACCGCGCAGCACGCCGGGCACGCCGACATCATCCGCGAGGCGATCGACGGCGCGAAGACGATGGGCTGATCACCTCGCGCACCGCGGGCGGCGCGCAACCAGAGGTGGCCGCTACGTCGGGCTCTCCTCACGCAGCCCGCCCTCTTGGAGGTCGAGCGTCTGGATGTAGCCGCTGCCGATGCGCCGCATGAAGCCCCAGTGGTAGCCCTCCGGGTCCTGCACGCCGATGGTGCGCACGTCGTAGCTCTGGTCCTCCGGCGGCTCCAGCTCGACGCCGGCCGCCTTGATCCGCTCGTACATCGCGTCGACGTCGTCGACCCACACCAGGATGTACTCGTCGGGCCGCCTTCCTTTCTCGTCCCAGTAGCCGGGTCCGTGCCCGGAGAACCAGAGCTCGGTGTCGCCGACCAGCATCTCCGCCTGTCGGACGACGTCGTCCTTGTCGATGAAGCGTGAACGTTCCTGGAAGCCGAACACGCGGACCAACCAGTCGATCGCGGCACCCGCGTCCTCGTAGTGCAGATACGGCGTCACGGCCTCGAAGTTCACGGTTGCTCCTCTCGTACGCGCACCTGCGCGATGT
>DASUMF010000374.1:0-3753 GCA_036277835.1 Acidimicrobiia bacterium | reverse complement strand
GCTCGCGCCGGGCCACCATGCGAAGGCGGGTGTGTCGCGCGTCGGGTCGAAGAAGGTGATCGTCCCGGTCGCGACAGGCAGGTCGCGCGACGTTGCGGTGGCGGTGATCGGCGCCGGTGGAGGCGGTGGAGGCGGCGGCGCACAGGCGGTGAGGAGGCCCGTCCCGAGCGCGAGGGCCAGCACGAATCCGGCGACGGTCGACCTGCGCACGCTGGGAGATCGACCTCGAGCGTGCACGACTTGAACGTAGACGGTGACGCGCTGGTCGCCGCACTGGGCTCCGGGTACGGTCTCGCCGGTGAGCACCGCGGGGCACGGTCGACCCCACGACGAGGGCCCCTACGACGCCGTCGTCGTCGGCGCCGGGCTCGCGGGGCTCTACATGCTCCACCGCCTCCGCGGCCTCGGGATGACCGCGTGTGTGCTGGAGGCGGGCGACGACATCGGCGGCACGTGGTACTGGAACCGCTACCCCGGCGCGCGCTGCGACGTCGAGAGCGTCTTCTACGCCTATTCCTTCTCGCGTGAGCTCGTCGACGAGTGGGAGTGGACGGA
Organism: Acidimicrobiia bacterium; assembly: GCA_036277835.1. Lineage (GTDB taxonomy): Bacteria > Actinomycetota > Acidimicrobiia > IMCC26256 > DASPTH01 > DASUMF01. Next base: position 3,198 of record DASUMF010000374.1, on the reverse strand, counting down.
GCGCTACCCGACGCAGCCGGAGCTGCTCCGCTACATCCACCACGTTGCCGATCGCTTCGACCTCCGCCGCGACATCCGTGTGTCGACGCGCGTCACGCGCGCCGCGTTCGACGAAGCGGCGCGTGCGTGGGTGCTCACCACCGACGACGGCGACACGGTCACCGCCACGCACTGCGTGATGGCAACCGGATGTCTCTCGGCACCGCGCACCCCCGACTTCACCGGCCTCGACGACTTCCGTGGCGAGGTGTACTCCACCGCCGAGTGGCCGCACACCCCCGTCGACTTCACCGGCAAGCGCGTCGGCGTGATCGGCACCGGCTCGTCGGGGATCCAGGCCATCCCCCAGATCGCCGCGCAGGCCGCGCGCCTCACCGTGTTCCAGCGCACCGCGAACTTCAGCGTGCCCGCGCACAACGGACCGCTCTCGCCGACCCGCGCCGCGTGGGTGCGCGACAACTTCGAGTGGTACGCGACCGACGGCAAGTACACCGCGCTGTTCGGCACTCCCCCGCCCCCGACGCCGCTGCTCAGCGTGTCGGTGGAGGAGCGGGAACAGCAGTTCGAGTCGAAGTGGCGCGAGGGCGGCCTTGGCGTGATCGCGGTGTACCCCGACATCGTCGTGAACGCGGCTGCCAACGACGTGTTCGCCGACTTCATCCGCGACAAGATCCGGGCAACGGTGACCGATCCGCGGACCGCTGACGACCTGTGCCCCGACGACCACTACTTCGCCACCAAGCGGCCGTGCGTCGACATCGACTACTACGCGACCTACAACCGCGACAACGTGCAGCTCGTGAACCTCCGTCGCGAACCGATCACGTCGATCACCGAGGACGGCATCGCGACCACGGCGGCGATGTACGACCTCGACGCGATCGTGCTCGCGACCGGCTTCGACGCGATGACCGGCTCCCTGCTCCGCATCGACATCCGCGGTAGCGACGGTCTCGCCCTCCGCGACGCGTGGGCCGACGGACCACGCACGTTCCTCGGGCTCATGGTCGCGGGCTTCCCGAACCTGTTCACCATCACCGGCCCGGGCAGCCCGTCGGTGCTCGGCAACGTGATCACCCACATCGAGCAGCACGTCGACTGGATCGCGGAGGCTCTCGCGTTCCTGCGCTCGTCGGGTCTTCGCACGATCGAAGCGCGCACCGAGGAGCAGGACGCGTGGGTGGCACACGTCAACGAGATCGCCGGCTTCACGCTCTACCCGAGCGCGAGCTCGTGGTACGTCGGCGCGAACATCCCGGGCAAGCCGCGCGTGTTCATGCCCTACATCGGTGGCATGCCCGCGTACCGCGCCCGCTGTGACGACCTCGCGGCGCGGGACTATGCCGACTGCATCCTGGGCACCTAGGGGGAATCGTGGACGACCAGCAGGGGCCATTGCACGGGCTGACCGTGCTCGACCTGTCGAGCAACCTCGCGAGCGCTTACACCACGCTGCTGTTCGCCGACTTCGGCGCCACGGTGATCCAGGTCGAGCGTCCGGGCGGCAGCCCGCTGCGCGCCATGGCGGCGTGGCCGTTCTGGTTCCGCGGCAAGCAGAGCATCGTGCTCGACCTCCACGACGCGGCCGACGTCGAGGTGGCGCGGTCGCTCGCCGCGGGCAGCGACGTGGTGGTCGAGGCGTTCGGGCCGGGCGTCGCCGACGGGCTCGGTCTCGGGTACGACACGCTCGCGGCGGCCAACCCGGCGCTCGTGTACACCGCGATCAGCGGATTCGGGCACACCGGGCCCTATGCGCACCTGAAGTCGTACGAAGCGATCGTGATGGCCAAGACCGGGTCGATGTACGGGAACATCCCCGGACGTCCGGGTGAGCCGACGATGACCGTCCCCTTCGGCGCGACGTTCTCGGGCGCGCTCCTCGCGATCCAGGGCACCCTGCTCGCGCTCCACCAACGCGAGCGGAGCGGTCACGGGCAACGCGTCGACGCGACCCTCGTGCAGGGGATGCTCGCGCAGGACCCGTGGTCGTACTTCATGAAGATCCTCGCCGACCGCTTCCCCGACGCGTTCAGCGCGATGGGAGGGCCGGCCACCGGACGGCACGTGCCGACGAGCTGGCTCGCCTTCGGGCTGCTCAACGGCTACACCAAGGACGGCCGCTGGCTGCAGTTCGCGCACGCGACGCCGCGCCAGTTCCAGGCCTTCGTGCGCGCGTGCGGGCTCGAGGCGACGCAGTCCGACCCGGAGTGGAAGGACGCGTTCGACAGCGACGACGAGGACAAGCGCGACGCGTGGTGGTCGATGATGCTCGAGGCGGTGAACGCCAAGACCGTCGACGAGTGGCAGGCGGTGTTCGACGCCGAGAAGGACGTGTTCGCGGAGATCTACCGCGGCGGACGTGAGCTGCTCGACCACCCGCAGATCGTGCACGACCATCATGCCGTCGAGGTCGAGGTGCCGGAGCTCGGCACGGTGCGCGAGATGGGCGTGCTCGTGAAGATGGACCGCACACCTGGGTCCGCGGCCCGTCCCGTGCCCGCACTCGACGAGCACGGCGCCGCGCTCCGCGCCGCGCCGCCGGCACGACCGGTTGCCCCGTCCGGTCCGCCGCCCGCGCCCGCGCCACCGCTCGACGGCGTGCTGGTGATCGACCTGGGCACGTTCTACGCGGGCCCGTTCGGCAGCGCGATGCTCGCCGACCAGGGTGCGACGGTCATCAAGATCGAGCCTCTCGACGGTGACCCGATCCGCTACCAGATGCCGGTGCCGGAGTCGGCCGGGGTGCGGGTGACGCAGGGCAAGAAGAGCATCGCGGTCGACGTGAACCATCCGGAGGGCAAGAGGATCGCGGTCGAGCTCGTCAAGCAGGCCGACATCGTGTTGCACTGCTACCGCGGTGGCGTCGCCGAGCGCATGGGCCTCGACGCCGACGCGATGCTGGCGGTGAACCCCGACCTCATCTACCACCACGGTGTGGGGTACGGGATCGACGGGCCCTATGCGCGCCGCGCCGCGTTCGCGCCGACCGTCGCGGCGGGCTCGGGGTTCGCGCGACGCAGCGGCGGCTCGGCACCGCAGGGTGTCCCCCTCGACATCGGCGCGATCAAGCAGGCGACGACGCAGCTCACCGGGCCCCAGCCCGGGCACCCCGACGGCATGGCCGCGCTCGCGGTGGCCACCGCGATGGCGCTCGGCCTGTACGCGCGTGACCGGGGCAACGGCGGGCAAGCGACCCTC
>DASUMF010000373.1:0-3878 GCA_036277835.1 Acidimicrobiia bacterium | reverse complement strand
GGCGAGCGCCTTCGCGATGGGCGCCCCGAGCTCGATGAGGCGCTCGCAGCCCGCCTGCCCGATCGGGGCGTACGCGGGAACCTCGAGCACGTCGGTGCGGTGCTCGATCTGGTTGCGCCGCTCGGCGCCCTGCTCCGAGAGCGCGAGCTCGTCGCCGTCGGCGAGCCAGCCGCGTGCGCGGAGCGAACCGACGGTGGCTGCCCACTCCGCGTCGGTCCACGCGCGCGACTGTCGGAAGATCGGGCCCAGCATCGGCAGCTGTGCGATGTGGAGGCAGAGCGCCTCGACGCCGGTGATGCCATCGGCGGTGAGCACCGCGATGTGGCCGTCACCCCGGAACTCGCGCACGAGGTAGTGCGCGTGCCAGAGCGCGAGGTGTGGTTCGTCGGGCCACGGCAGGGACGCATACCCGGCGAAGAGGGGCCGGCCCTCCACGTGCTCGGCCGCGGCCTCGGCGACGGGGCGCAGGAGGTCGAGCGCTTCCTTCACGATGCCCTCGTCGAGTGACGCGAACGCTCGTCGCAATGCGCCGTCGATCCCGGTGAGCTGCGCGTCGAGCACCTGCCGCGGTGTCGCCTTCTCCCAGGCACCCGGGATCGCGCGGGCGACCGCACGCGGCGCGAAGTTGAAGAACGTCGCGACGGTGAGCTCGAGCGACGCGGGCCCGAGCGGCGCCACCCGCGCGGGGAAGTAGCGCTCCGTGGCGTCGAGACCGAGGGCGTCGAACTGCTCGGCGATCTCCGGCGCGCGCAACGACGCGAGCCAGAGGCCCGACACCGCGCGGTCGGCCTTCCCCGTCAGCTCAGGCGCGAACTGGTGCATCGTCCCCTCCGCTCGTCGTGCCTCGGCGCTCCGGCGCTCGGCCCTTCGCATGAGGCGCTACTATCTCGATATATCGGAACATCTTATCGTCATGTCACGACCAGGGCAACGGTAGAGTCGATGGCCACCCTTTCCAGTCACGAGCAGGTGCGCACATGGGCAACGTCCGCCGCGGCGACATCCGCACTGCACTCTTCGCGTTCCTGCTCGAGCGGCAGGGCCACGGCTACGAGGTGATGCAGTACGTCCAGGAGAAGACCAAGGGCGCGTGGCGACCGAGCGCGGGCTCCATCTATCCCGCATTGCAGCAGCTCGAGGACGAGGGGCTCGTGCGCTCCGGCGAGGAAGAAGGTCGGCGCGTCTACCAGCTCACGCCGGCCGGCCGAAAGGAAGCGAAAGCGCGAGTCGCCGACCGCGGGTTGCCCTGGGACCGGATCCTCGAGGAGCCCGAGGAGATCGCGCACATGCGGCGCGCCGTCGCCGAGCTCGAGTCGGCAGCCACCGAGGTGCTGAAGCTCGGCGGGAGCACGAAGATCAACCGCGCGGTCGAGATCGTGCGCGACGCGCGCAAGCGCCTGTACGGCCTCCTCACCGAGGACTGAAAGCTCAGACGAGCAGGAGCATGCCGGCGCCGGCCACGCCCATGCCGACGGTGACACGGAGCAGCGGCCGCCGACGCAGCGCCGACCCGATCGCCACGCCGCCCAGGTGCAACGCGACGGTTGCCGCGAGGAAGCCGGCGACGTACAGCGCGGGGTTCGCCGCGACCGGTGCCTCGGCGCCGTGGGCGTTGCCGTGCGCGAGACCCGCCAGCGCGAGCAACGGCATCCAGATCGCGGCGTCGCCCATCGCGCCCGCGACCGCGACGCCGAGCGCGACGACCGACACCACGATGGCGAGCTCGACCGCCGGGAACGCCCAGCCGCCGAGGCCGAGTGCGCCGCCGGCGGTCATCCCCGCGAGGAAGGCGAGCGGTGCGGCCCACGCCCCCATGCGCGCGATCGGGCGCTCGGTGCGCGCCGCCGTGACCGACGCGACGATCCCGACCGCGACCATCGCGAGCAGGTGATCCGGACCGAGGAGCGGGTGCAGCAGGCCGTCGGCCAGCCCGTGCGACGGACCGCCGAGGTGAGCGAACACGAAACCGAAGGTCGTCATCCGACGACCCTACGCGCGCGAGGATCAGTCGGCGTCGAGCACGAACCGTGGACCGGGACCGCGGGCGCCGACCTCGTCGTCGGGGTTCGCGAGCTTGCACACGCCGAGCGACAGGCACCCACAGCCGATGCAGCCGTCGAGGTGGTCGCGCAGCCGCTCGAGCATCGCGATCTGCGCGTCGAGCCGGGGTCGCCACGACGTCGAGAGACGGGCCCAGTCCTTGTGGGTGGGGGTTCGCTTGTCGGGGAGCGACGCGAGCGCCTCGTGGATCTCGTCGAGCGTGAGCCCGACCTGCTGTGCGACGCGCACGAAGGAGACCCGTCGGATCGTGTCGCGGTGGTAGCGGCGCTGCCCGCCGGGGGATCGGGTCGCGTGGATCAGGCCCTCGTCCTCGTAGTAGCGCAGCGCCGACGCGGCGACGCCCGTCCGCTCGCTCACCGCTCCGATCGAGAGCTCCATCTCCATGCTCCCACCCTACTCCGAAATTTCCTTGACTTCAAGTGAACTTGAAGTCGTAGGGTTGCCGACATGAGCGAGTTCGGAACGTGGAGCGCGCTGCAGAGCGCCATGCAGGACGCCCAACCGCGACGAGCGGTGACCCGTGCCACGGTGCGCCGGGTCGCAGCCTTTGCCCGACCCCACGTGCGCACGATCGTGGGCTTCCTCGTGCTCGCCACGATCTCGGCGGTGCTCGGCGTCGCGTCACCAGTGCTCGCGGGACGAGCGGTGGACGCGATCGTGCAGCACGACGCGGTGTCGGTCGTCGTCACCCTCGCGCTCGTGATCGCGCTCCTCGCGGTGATCGATGCCGGCGTGGGGCTGCTCGAGCGGCTCACGTCGGCGCGCCTCGGTGAAGGGCTCATCGCCGACCTTCGTCGTCAGGTGTTCGGCCACGTCCAGCGCATGCCGGTCGCGTTCTTCACCCGGACCCAGACCGGCGCGCTCGTCAGCCGCCTCAACAACGACGTGATCGGCGCGCAGCGCGCCTTCACGTCGGCGTTGGCCGGCGTGGTCACCAACGTGATCGCGGTCACCCTCACGTTGCTGGTGATGCTCGAGCTCTCGTGGCAGGTCACGGTGCTCGCGCTCGTGTTGCTGCCGGTGTTCGTCATCCCCGCCCGCAGGGTCGGCGCGAAGGTCGGCGCGCTCCAGCTCGAGGCCGCCGACCACAACGCGGCGATGACGACGCAGATGACGGAGCGGTTCTCGGCGCCGGGCGCGACGCTCGTGAAGCTCTACGGTCGTCCCGCCGAGGAGGTCGCCGAGTTCGGCCGCCGGGCCGAGCGCGTGCGCGACATCGGCGTGCGCTCCGCGGTCGCGATGGAGGTGTTCTTCCGCGCGCTCACGCTGGTCTCGGGGCTGGCGCAGGCGTTGGTGTACGGCCTCGGCGGCTACCTCGCGCTCCAAGGTGAGATCGCGCCCGGCACCGTGGTCACGCTCGCGCTGTTGCTCAACCGTCTGTACGCGCCGCTCACCGCGCTCGCCACCGCGCGCCTCGACGTGGTCACAGCGTTGGTGAGCTTCGAACGGGTCTTCGAGGTGCTCGACCTCGAACCGATGGTGCAGGAGCGTGCCGATGCGGTCGGGTTGGCCGACGCGCCGACGTCGATCGAGTTCGAGCACGTGCGCTTCACCTACCCGTCGGCCGACGAGGTGTCGCTCGCGTCCCTGGAAGCGGTGGCCACCCTCGACGACCGCGTCGGTGCGGAGGTGCTCCACGACGTGAGCTTCCGGGTCGAGGCGGGGCAGACCGTCGCGCTGGTGGGTTCGTCGGGCGCGGGGAAGTCGACCATCGCCGCGCTGGTGCCGCGGCTCTACGACCCCTCCGGCGGCACGATCCGCCTTGCCGATGTCGACGTGCGCGACCTCACGTTCGACGCCCTCCGCGCCACGGTGGG
>DASUMF010000372.1:0-2588 GCA_036277835.1 Acidimicrobiia bacterium | reverse complement strand
CGACGTCGTCGACGAGCGACGCGGCGTCGAGATCCACGGGCAGGAACGACGAGCCGTCGCGCGGGTCGACGAGCTCAACCCCGAGGAGGAAGCCGCGCCCACGCACCTCCTTGACGAGCTCGGAACCCTCGACCGCCGAGGCGAGCTCGTCCCGGAGCGCGGGCCCTCGGTCACGGACCCTGTCGACGAGCGCTCGTTCCTCGATCAGATCGAGCACCGCGATCCCGACGGCGGAGGGCAGCGGCGCCCCGTCCCACGTGTGTCCCAGGTCGAACTCGCGCGACCCGTGGTCGATCGCGTTGTAGACCTCCTGCCGGACCAGGACGGCTCCCAGGGGTGCGTACCCCGCGCCGAGGCCCTTGCCGACGGCAACGATGTCGGGCTCGATCGGCAGCTGGTGCGCGGCCAGCCAGCTTCCGACGCGGCCGACGCCGGTCACGACCTCGTCGAAGCAGACCAGGAACCCGTGCTCCTTCCGGCGTTCGGCGAGGCCGAGCCAGAAGCGTTCGGGCGGGGAGTAGGCCGGCAACGCGGCCGCGCTCACCGGCTCGCAGAAGAACGCGGCGACCTCGCCGCCGTGCCGCTCGAGCAGGCGGTCGAGCTCGGCGAGGGCCGCCTCGCCGGTCGGGTCGAAGCGCCACGTCGACGGGGGCAGGTGCAGGTGCGACGCGAGGTACGGCGTGTACGGCTCCTGGACCGCCGGTCGTCCGTTGAGGGCCAGCGTGCCCATCGACGCCCCGTGGTAGGCCTGCGCGGGCGAGATCACGCGCCATCGGTCGGTCTCGCCTCGTTCGACGTGATACAGGCGGGCGAGCTGCAGGGCCGTCTCGTTCGCCTCCGAACCCCCGGAGACGAACCGCACCCGGGCCATCTCCGGCGTCAGTCCGAGCAGCCGATCCGCGAGCCGTTCCTGTGGCTCGCTCGTGAAGTGATGGTTGTAGAAGTACGAGATCTTCTCCGCCTGCTCGGTGGCGGCCGCGGCGATCTCGCGGACACCGTGACCGAGGCAGGCCACCATCGCGCCGCCCGAGCACGCGTCGAGGATCCGCCGCCCGTCGATCGTCGTCAGCCACACGCCCTCGCCGCGCTCGACGCTCGGGTACGGCAGGTCGAGGAAGCGATGGAACACGTCAGAGCCGTCGGTGCGGATCATCGCGGAGTCGTGGCCGAACCGAGCCGCGCGACACCGTCCAGGTAGCGTTCGAGCAGTCGCATCGCGGTCCGCCGGTTCCCCTCGGCGTTGCGGTCGGTCTCGGCGAGCAACGCGTCCGGGTCGACGCCCTCGTCGTCCAGCTCGTGGCGGTACGCGCGTACCCAGTCGTGCATGATCTCGGGGGTGACTTCGGGGTGGAACTGGAGCCCCAGGCTCCGCCCCGACACGAACGCCTGCGGACCGACGTCCGATTCCGCGATCAGGGTCGCACCCGGCGGCGTCGTGAACGTGTCGAAATGCCACTGGAACCACGGTCCCTCGGGGACGAGCTCGGAGTCGGTCGTGCGCACCGGCAGCCACCCGATCTCGGCCACGTCGCCCCGGTACACCTCGCCACCCAGCACGCGTGCGAGCATCTGGCCGCCGAAGCAGAGCCCGAGGACCGGCACGTCGTCGTGCACCGCCTTCTCCATGAGCCGCGCCTCGCGCGGCACGAACGCCTTGTGGTCGTCGAAGGCCGCGAACTCGGAGCCGAGCGACACGATCAGGTCGTACGAGCTCGGGTCGAGCTCGCGATCGTCGACGTCGATGCGTACCACGTCGACCTCCGCCCCGTGCGCATCGAGCCACCCGGTGACGTGACCGGGCGGCGTGGGCTCCTCGTGCTGGAGGATCAGCGCGTGCAGCGTGGTCTCGGTCATCGGTCGGCTCCCGTGGTCGTCGGCGATGGTCTCCCGCCGAGTTCCGGTTCGACGTCCCGCGCGACGCGGTGCACGGCGTCGGCGAACCGCGAGACCATCTCGGACAACTCGTCGTCGGTGGTCGTGAAGGGCGGCGCGAACAGGGTCTGGTCCCCCGCGAAGCCGTCGCGGGTCGGCTGGGTCGAGAGCGTGATCAGCCCGCGTTCGAACGCGGCCTGGTCGACCCGCCCCGCGACCCGGAGCTCGCGCGGCAGGAACGACCCATCCCTCGGGTCGGCGAACGACACCCCGAGCAGGTACCCGTGCCCCCGGACCTCCTGCACGATCGAGATGCCGGCGAGCGCGGCGTCGAGCTCGTCGCGCAGGCGTCGCCCGCGTTCCTCCACGTGCGGGATGAGCTTCTCGGACCGAAGAGCCTCGAGGACCGCGAGCCCCACGGCGCAGGAGAGCGGCGCGCCGTCCCAGGTATGACCGAGGGGGAAGCGTCGGGAGCCGTTGGCGACAGCCTCGTAGACGGGTTCGCGGCACAGCACCGCGCCGATCGCCGCGTAGCCCGCGCCGAGACCCTTCGCGGTCGCGATGATGTCGGGTGTGCACGCCGTCTCCTCGCCGGCGAACCATCGACCCGTTCTGCCGACGCCCGTGACCACCTCGTCGAAGCAGACCAGGAACCCGTGGCGCTCGCGCCGTTCGGCCAGGCCCTCCCAGAAGCCACGGGGCGGCGTCGACGCGGG
>DASUMF010000371.1:0-4357 GCA_036277835.1 Acidimicrobiia bacterium | reverse complement strand
TCCCGAACGACGCGTAGGTGCGCCGCTCGGGATCGGGACCGCTCGCCCGCGCGCTGGGATCGAAGCGGTTGAAGCCACCGCTGGCGTCGTGGAAGACCTCGGCACCGACGACGCCATGGGCGACGAGCGAGTCGCGCGCGGCCTCGATGTCGTTGACGACGAGCAGGCACTGCGCCGAACCGGGCGCCGCCGACGTGAGACCGACACCGAACTGGATCGAGCACGCGGACCCCGGCGGGTTGAACTGGACGATGCGCAGTTCGCCGCCCCCGAGGTCCGCGTCGAGACGCCATCCGAGGCTCGCGTAGAACGCCTTCGCGCGGTCGACGTCCGAGACCGGGATGACGACGACCTCGAGCTTCGTGTCGACGAGCCCGACACCGCCGTCGGACGCGTCGCGCGGACCTTCGGTGGTGGTCATGGCTGCCTCCCAGGGGGTGTTCTCCCGAAAGACGGTCGCGCGTCGTGTGCCCGAGGGTCAACCCCCACGCGACTTGTCACACTGCGCAACGAGCACTGCTGCGACACCTCGCTCGCCGTCTTGCGGACGGCACCAGGCGCCGTCATCATCGAGGGAGCGACGCGAAGGCGGTCATCCCATGCGCTTCGACACCGTTCCCGGTCACCACGAGCGGCGGCGCCCACCGACGTGACCGGCTCGGCCTGGCCACTGTTGCCGTACGAAGCGTGGAGCGCCACGTGCGACACGTTGCATGCCCACACCCAAATCCTCGGCAAGCTCGCGGTTGCCCTGGCGCCGCCGGAGCCGCAGCTCCAACACGCCGCGCTGCGACTCAGCGCGCGCGGCTGGGAGACGCAGCCGCTCCCCGCGCCCGACGGCTCCGGTGCCCTCGTCGCGACCCTGGATCTCCACACGCATCACGCCGTGGCCGAGCACAGCAACGGTCGAGTGCACCGCGTGCCGCTCGGACCTGATCGACCGGTCGCGGACGTGACCCGGGAGCTGTTGGCGGCAGTGGGCGATCTCGCCGGGCCCGTGGAGATCAACACGACCCCGCAGGAGACACCGTGGACGAGTCCACTCGACGAGGACTTCGAACATGCCACCTACGACGCGTCGAGCGTCGACACGTACTTCGCGGCCGCGACGCAGGCAGCCCTCGTGCTCGCCGCGCTGCGTGCGCCCTACCGGGGCCGCTCGACGCCCGTGAACGCCTGGTGGGGCACCTTCGACCTGGCCGTCAGCCTGTACTCGGGGCAGTCGGTCGACCCGCCGTCGGGCGGCTACATCGTGCGCAACGCCGCGAACGCCGAGCAGATCGAGATCGGGTGGTGGCCAGGCGACGCGACGTACCCGCGCGCGGCGTTCTACGCGTTCGCGTACCCGCACCAAGAGGGAGTCGAGCACGGCGCCGTGTCGCCGAGCGCCGCGCACTGGGACACCGAGCTGGGCGAGTACATCCTCGACTGGGACGACGTGCGCACCGAGGCCGACCCGCACGGCACCGCAGTGGAGTTCGGGCGTTCCGTCATCCGACACGCGTGTGCAGTGTGCCGCTGGGACCCGCAGCTGGCGTCGAGCGCCGCCGGCGCCGCCGCGCCGAACGCGTGACGTCGCGGACACGCTCCCAGCTGGTCCCCTAGAGCGTCGGCTCCTCCGCCGCGGACGTCGGCACCTGCCGTTCCGGTGCTGCGTCGCCTGACGGCTCCGGCGGCGGTTCGACCGGTGGCGCTGCTGCGGGCACTTCGGGCGCGCTCCGGCCGGCGCGCCACGCCGCTTGCGTGAGCGCGCCCAGGCCGTAGAGGCACACGAAGAACCACACGATGAACCCGATGCCCGGGAGCACCGCGGCGGCGCGCAGGATCCCGAAGCCGGCGAAGAACGCACCGATGCGCGCGCCCATGCTCGTGCCCCTCACCATGACACGCCCGAGGATCAGCGAGCTGGCCACGTAGCCGAGCGGCGCGAGCACGCTGAACGCCGAGGCGATCCCCAGACCGAGCGGGATCCCGATGAGGGTGAAGAGCAGCAGCACACCCACGAGCGGCCCGACGATGCCGACGAGCGCACCCCAGCCGAGCGTGGGCCAGAACCGCCGGCCCGCGGCTGCCGTGGCGTCGGCGGCGCGAGGGAAGAGCAACACGAACAGCAGGCCCAGGATCGCGATCGAGACCGTCACCGCGACCCACAGCAGGATCAGGAACGCGACCACGAAGCCCGCGAACAGGTTCGAGACGTTGAGCTTCTTCACGTCGCCGCGCACCGTGCCCGGCGCGACGTTCGGCTCCCGGCGTGACCTCACGTCGCCCTTCACCTGCGCGCCGTCGCGCGTCGTGACGCGCCCGTCGAGCGCGACGACGTCGCCGCCGACGCGACCGGAGATCACGACGTTGCCGTGCACGACGAAGACGTCGCCCGTGACCTTCCCGCTGATGTCGACCCGGCCGTTGCCCACGAGCACGTCGTCGTCGACGGTGCCGTCGATCGTCGCCGGCCCGTCGATCGACACCACTGGACCGTTCACGACCTCGCCCTCGCTCACGATGACGCCGCCGCTGACACCGATGCGCCGGTCCGTGCGGAGCGCGCCGCCCCGTGTGGCGGCGCCCGCCGACGAGACGAGCACGCCAGAGGCGAAGAGGGCGAGCGCGATCAGGGCGAGCAGTCTTCGGCGCACTCGATCCTCCTGGTGGTCGACACCCACCCTCGCGCGCTCCATGGGGCAACGCAACGACCCGATGCCAGGGCTCGCCTGCAACCACTCCGGTTACGATCCCGCCGTGACGTCGAGTTCGAGCACCGAGCAGGCGCGTGAGCACGCGTCGCGACCGCCGATGACGCTTGCGATCGACATCGGCGGCACCGGCGTGAAGGCGTCGGTGCTCGACGCCGACGGTCACAAGGTCGTGAAGCGGGTCCGAGAGCTGACGCCGTACCCCTGCCCGCCGCCAGTGCTGGTCCGCACGCTCGACCGGCTCACGTACGAGCTCCCACGCTGGGACCGCGTCTCGGTCGGGTTCCCCGGGATCGTGCGCGACGGGCGCGTGCTCACCGCGCCCAACCTCTCCACTCGGAACGGCCCGGGAACCCGCGTGTCGAGGAAGCTGGTCGAGGCATGGGCGCGCTATCCGCTGGCGGCCGATCTGGAGCATCGCCTCGGCAAGCCGACGCGCTTGTGCAACGACGCCGACATGCAAGGGCTCGCGGTCATCGCGGGCGACGGTCTCGAGATGGTCATCACCCTCGGTACCGGTCTGGGCACGTCGCTCTTCCTCGACGGCACGCCGATGCCCCACCTCGAGCTGGCGCTCATCCCGTTCCACGGTCGAGGCACGTTCCAGGACCAGCTCGGGAACCAGGCGCGCCAGCGCATCGGGAACCGACGGTGGAGCAAGCGGGTGCTCCGCGCGGTCGAGACGTTCGACACGTTGCTCCAGTTCGACCGGCTCTACGTCGGCGGCGGCAACGCGAAGAAGGTGCGGGGCGATCTCGGGCATCGCGCGCAGATCGTCGACAACACGGCCGGCATCCTCGGGGGGATCAAGCTCTGGGAGATCGACCCCATCTGATGGACGCGCACGCCACGACCCTCGGGCACGACCGCCCGTACCTCGCGCGCAGCGAACCGCTGCCGCGCCAACGTGACGACGTGACGCCGCAGTGGCTGACCCGGCTGCTCGCCAACCGCTACCCCGGCATCGTCGTGCGCGACCTCGAGACGATCGAGGTCGAGAGCACGCACACGACGAAGGTCCGGCTCCGCTGGGAGCTCAACGACGTCGGCCGCGCGGCCGGGATCCCCGAGACCGTGTGCTTGAAGTGCAACTGGTCGGGGCTGCGCACCGGGAACATCTGCGAGCTCGAGGCCCGCTTCTACGAGGCGCTCGGCAGCAGCCTCGCCGGGCTCGTCCCCGCGACCTTCTATGCCGACTGGGACGACGACCGTCGCGGCAACGGCATCGTCGTGATGGAAGACCTCGCCCTCACCCCGGGCGCGTTCGGCGCGAACGACGACGACCTCGGCGTCGACGGCGTCGCCGCCGGACTCGAGGCACTCGCGCGGATCCATGCCGCGTCCTGGGGCGACCCCCGCCTCGAGTCGTGGAACTGGCTCCCCCGCAGCATGGACACCCCGAACGACACCGACCAGGTGATCCTGTACTGGAACTACATCCTGTACAACCTCACCGACGAGTCCCACGCGGGAGCCGTTCCCGCATGGGTGCACGAGTCGCCCGAGCGGCTCGCCCACGCGCTCGACGAGCTGTCGGCCTACGAGCGCGAGCACCGCGGCCCCGCGTGCATCGTGCACGGCGACGCGCACCAGGGCAACAGCTTCCTGCGAGCCGGCGGTCAGCGGATCTGGCTCGACTGGCAGATGGTGCGCAAGGGCCG
>DASUMF010000370.1:0-9382 GCA_036277835.1 Acidimicrobiia bacterium | reverse complement strand
GAGATGGTGCCGTTCCAGATGACCACGCCCTCGCGCAGGAACCGCACGCGCGAGCCACGCGTGATGGTGCCGGAGCGAACGTAGCAACCGGCGACCCGCCCGACGCGCGGCACGCTGAACACCTCGCGCACCTCGGCGTCGCCGGTGACGACTTCCTCGAACTCGGGCTTGAGCATGCCGAGCAGCGCGGCCTGCACGTCTTCGATGACCTGGTAGATCACCTCGTACAGGCGCATGTCGACGCCTTCGAGCTGGGCCAGCTCGCGCGCCTTGCGATCGGGGCGCACGTTGAACCCGATGACGGTCGCGTTCGAGACCGCGGCCAGGTTCACGTCCGACTCGGTGATGCCGCCGACGGCGCGGTGCACGAACGACAGGCGCACCTCGTCGTGGGTCTGGTCGAGCTTGCGCAGCGCGTCGGTGAGCGCTTCGAGCGAGCCCTGCACGTCGGCCTTGATCACGAGGTTGAGCGTGGCGACCTCGCCGCGCTGGACCATGGCGAAGATGTCCTCGAGGCGGGCGCCGCCGGCGAGGCTCATCGGGTGCTTGAGGTTGGCGGCCCGGCGCCGGTAGGCGCGGGCTTCGGCGACGGCACGCGCCGTCTTCTCGTCGGGCGCGACGCGCAGCTCGTCGCCCGCGAGCGGCACGTCGTCGAGGCCGAGCACCTCGACCGGTACCGACGGGCCGGCTTCGCTCACCGATTCGCCCCGCTCGTCGAACAGCGCGCGCACCTTGCCCCACGCGCCACCGGCGACGATCGGGTCGCCGACGCGCAGCGTGCCCTTGTCGACCAGCGCCGTGACGACCGGGCCGCGGCCCTGGTCGAGGTTCGACTCGAGCACGAGCGCGCGTGCCGCCGCCTTCGGGTTCGCGCTCAGCTCCTCCAGCTCGGCGACGAGCAGCAGCGCTTCGAGCAGCTCGTCGACGCCCTGGCCGGTGGGCGGCGCGACGTCGATCACGATCGTGTCGCCACCCCACGGCTCGGGCACGAGCTCCTGCTCGACGAGCTGCTGGCGCACGCGGGTGGGGTCGGCGTCCTCACGGTCGACCTTCGTGACGGCCACGACGATCGGCACGTCGGCCGCGCGCGCGTGGCTGATCGCCTCCATCGTCTGGGGCATCACGCCGTCGTCGGCCGCGACGACGAGCACCGCGATGTCGGTGGCGCGCGCACCGCGCGCCCGCATGGCGGTGAACGCCTCGTGACCGGGCGTGTCGATGAAGGTGATCGTGTGCCCGTTGTGTGCTGCCTGGTAGGCACCGATGTGCTGGGTGATGCCCCCCGCCTCACCGGCGACGACGTTCGCGCTGCGGATGTAGTCGAGCAGCGTCGTCTTGCCGTGGTCGACGTGCCCCATCACGGTGACGATCGGCGCGCGGTTCTCCTGCAGCGCTTCGTCGAACTCGTCGTCGTCACCGAGCATGGCCTGCAGCTCGAGCTCGGCTTCCTGGCCGGGCTCGACGAGGAGGACCTCGGCACCGAGCGACTCGGCGATCAGGTCGACCATCTCGTCGGCGAGCGACTGCGTGCCGGTGACCATCTCACCCGCGTCGAACAGCAGCCGCACGAGGTCGGCGGTGGTGCGGTTCAGCTTGGGCGCGAGCTCCTGGATCGTGCTGCCACGCTCGACGACGATCTCGCCGTCGGGCACCGGCGCGTCGGCCGGCGTGAGCTGCGGCATCGACGCGGGACCGAGGTCCTCGAAGTCGCGACGACGACGCTTCTTGCGACGGGGACGTTGGCCCTGCGGGCCGGGACGTCCGCGCCCGCCACCCGGGCCACCGCCGGGACCACCGGGGCCACCGCGGCCGCCGGGCCCGCCGGGACCACCACCGGGACCGCCGCCCGGGCGTTGGCCGTAGCCACCGCCGCCGCCGGGACGCTGGAACCCGCCGCTCGGGGCACCACCACCGCCACCGGGGCGTTGACCGCCGAAGCCGCCACCACCGCCGGGGCCGCCGGTGCGCGGCGCACCGGGCGTGCCCGGGGGGACGCGCGGGCCGGGCGGCGGCGGGATCTTGCGGCCGCCGGGCGGCGGCGGGATCGGCTTGCCGGACACGCTGCGCGGCGGGCCGGCCGGGGGCTCGGGCGCGGCCGGCGGCGCCGGCGCGGCGGGCGCAGGGGCAGAAGCCGCCGGGGCAGTCGGAGTGGAGGCCGCGGCGGCCGGCGCGACGGGAGCCGGCGCGGCGGGCGCGGGCGGTGCGGCGGCGGGACGTTCGGCCGGCAGCGGACGGGGCGCGCCGGCGTCGGGGATGACACCGGTCGATCGCACGACGCGGTGGGGCGCCTCCGCCGGGGGCGCCGGCGGGGCGGGCATGGGGGCGGATGCGGCGGCAGGCTCGAGGTCGGTGACCGACGCCGCGGCGGGCTCGATCACCTCGGGCTCGACCGCGGGGCCCGCGGGTGTCGGTGCGGGCGCGTCGGACGCGGGCTTCGACGTCGCGACCTTCTTGGGCGCAGCCTTCTTCGCCACCGGCTTCGGCGGCTCGGGCTCGTCGACGATCGGTTCGCGACGCAGCCCCTCGGAGTCGGCGAGGCGGCGGACGCGGTCAGCGGAAGGGTCGTCGATGCTCGACGAGTGGCTCTTGACGCCGATCTTGAGTTTCTCGGCGAGCTCGATCACCACTTGGTTCTCGACGCCGAGCTCTCTCGCCAGCTCGTAGACCCGGATCTTCTTCGTTGCCATCAACCTTCCAGTTTCGCACGTAGTCGCTCGATGTCGCCGGTGGCGACGGGTACCCGCAGCGCCCGGGCCAATCGGCCCTGGTCGAGGCACGCACCGGGGTGTTCCCTGCACAGCCATGCACCACGCCCCGGGCCTCGGCCCAGGCGCAGCTCGTGGTCGGCCCGGTACACCCGGATCAACTCGTTCTGCGGCGCGACGCGCCGGCACCCGAGGCAGGTGCGGCGCGGTCTGTCACCCGTCGGTCGCCTCCGTTCCCATCGGCACTTCGATCGCAGCGTCGGCCGTGGCGTCGGCCGAGATCTCGGCGTCGGCAGCCTCCGCCGGCGCTTCCGCCGGGGCTTCCGCGGCCGGCGCGTCGGCGTCGGTCGAAGACGCGTCCGCGGCGGGAGGCGCCTCGGCATCGGCCGCCGGCGCTTCGTACCCCGCTTCGGCCGCGGAGATCGCTTCGCCGCCCTCGGCGGGCTGCCACACGAGCTCCCCGTCGGCGTTGGTGACCCACTCGCCCTCGGCGTAGTCGACGCCGCCGCCTGCCTCTTCCTCTGCGAGCTGCGTCTCGCTCTTGATGTCGACCCGCCAGCCGCTCAAGCGCGCCGCGAGGCGTGCGTTCTGGCCTTCCTTGCCGATCGCGAGCGACAGCTGGAAGTCGGGGACGATGACCTCGGCGGTGCCGGTGTCGGGGTGGATGCGCACCTCGCGCACCCGCGCGGGCGCGAGCGCCTTCATCACGAACTCGGCCGGGTCGTCGCTGTAGGGGACGATGTCGACCTTCTCGCCGCGCAGCTCGTTGACGACCATGCGCACCCGCGCGCCACGTGCGCCGACGCACGCGCCCACGGGGTCGACGTTGTTGTCGTTCGACGACACCGCGATCTTCGTGCGGTGGCCGGGCTCGCGTGCGATCGCCTTGAGCTCGACGACGCCGTCGACGATCTCGGGGACCTCGAGCTCGAACAGCCGCTTCACGAGGCCGGGGTGCGTGCGCGACACGACGATCTGGGGTCCCTTGGCCGTCTTGCGCACCTCGACGATGTACGCCTTCAGCCGGCTGCCGTGGTCGTAGTGCTCGTTCTGCACCTGCTCGGCCTGCGGGAGCAGCGCTTCCACCTTGCCGAGGTCGAGGAGCGTGTAGCGGGCGTCGGTCTGCTGGATGATGCCGGTGACGATGTCGCCCTCGCGGCCCGCGTACTCCTCGTACTTCATCTCGCGCTCCGCCTCACGGATGCGCTGGAAGATGACCTGCTTGGCGGTCTGCGCGGCGATGCGGCCGAAGTCGGTGGGCGTGTCGTCCCACTCGCGCGTGACGTTGCTGTCCTCGTCGAGCTCCTGCGCGATCACCTTGATCGCACCGGTCTCCATGTCGATCTCGACCAGCGCCTCTTCGGCCGCGTCGGGCATGCGCTTGTAGGCCGTGAGGAGCGCGTTCGCGAGCGCCTCCAGCATGATCTCGATCGAGATGCCCTTCTCGCGCTCGATGTTCTCGAGTGCTTCCATCATGTCGCTGTTCATCGTCGTGCCTTCCCTGAGGAGGCCGGCCGGCCGCGAGAGTCCGTCGCGCCCCACTCGAAGACCGTGCGCGCCTGGACGACGTCGTCGTAGGCCACGCGGTGGGTGGTGCCGTCGGCGCCCTCGAGCTCGAAGCCGGTGTCGTCGGCCGACAGGATCGTGCCGCGCTCACGGCCCGCGTCGCCGTGCTTGACCGAGATCAGCTCACCGACCGCGCCGCGGAAGTGCTCCGCGGTGCGCAGCGGTCGCTCGAGCCCGGGGCTGCTCACCTCGAGTGCATACGGACCTTGGATGCTCGTCGCGACCGGCGGCTCGTCGAGGACGGGCGAGATCGCCTCGGTGCACGCCGCGATCGCGTCGAGGTCGAGATTGCCGGCGCCCGCCGGCGTGGTGACGAGGACCCGCAGGACGCGCGCCGACCCGGTGCCGTGCACCTCCACGTCGTACAGCTCGAGGCCGCGCGCGGCCACCAGCGGGCTCACCGCGTCGACGATGGTCGAGATTTCGGTCATTGGCAACAAAAAACGTGGGCTTTCGCCCACGTTCTCCCGGTCCGGTGGGTGGTCGATGTCCTGTCGAACCGGTTGAGTATAGCGGTCAGACCTCTCTCGACGCTGCGCCTGGCCGCTATCCGTCGCCCGCGCCCCGCACCTGCTGCAGGGCCTGCTCGATCATCTCCGCGGTGATCCGGGACGGGAATTCGTCGAGGTGCTCGGTGACGAATTGATCGGATTCGAGCACGTAGCGCTGGCGGGCCCGCGCGTAGCGGTCCTCGTGGTTCAGTTGCTCGGCGAGCTCCTCCGCCGTCGCCTGCTGGAGCCGCGGGCGCTCTTCGAACAGGTAGCCGAGTTGGCCGGCGAGCCGGCTGATCGACGGGACGTCATCGTCGCTCATGCGGTGATCTCCTCGTTCTCGGGCTCCGTCTCGGGTTGCGCCGCGGGAGCCGACCGCGTGCACGCGTACCAGAGCACGCCGATCCCACCGACGGTGACGAGCGGGAAGACCAGGACGTGCAGCCACACGTTTCGGCGGAACTCGCTGAGCCCGACTTCGTGGCTGCCGCGCAGGATGTACTTCACGCTGTCGGACCAGAACACTCCGTCGAGGTGCTCCCTGCCGACCGTCACCGCCCAGAGCGCGAGCTGGTCCCACTGGAGCATCGGCCCGGTGACGACGCCTGCAATCGCCGCGACGGAGACGACGGCGAGCGCGAGGTTGGCCATCGTCCGCCCGCGGGCGCCGAGGGCTCGCGTCGCGTGCACGAATGCAGTCGCGACGAGCAACGCAAGCAGCAGATACGCCGACCATCGGTGCAGGGTCGACGCGACGGACGCCTTGCCTGGGAAGTAGCGGAACGCCTGGTAGATGCCCGTCGCGACGAGCACCACGAACGTCGCGCTCAGCGCGACGAGGAGCTTGCGCACGTCAGACCCCGAACACTTCGCGGAGCTCGATCGGAACGGGGGCGTCGAGCTGCTCGTAGGTGCACGACGACGGGTCGCGGTCGGGGCGCCACCGCTGGAACCGCGCGGTGTGGCGGAAGCGATCGCCCTGGAGGTGCTCGAACGCGACCTCGGCGACCAGCTCGATGCGCAGTGGCTCCCAGCTCAGGTCCTTGCCCGCGTTCCACCGGCTCTGCGCGCCCGGTCGGCGCTGAGCCCCAACATTCGATTGGGCTCCTTCGACGGCGAACTCGGCCCACTCGCGCCAGGGATGTTCGTCCATCGCGCCGTCCCGATACGGGGCGACGTGCTCGGCGAGCTCGGCTCGGAAGTCGACCTTGAAGCTGCTCGCCACCCCCACGTGGTGGAGCAGGCCCGCGTCGTCGTAGAGGCCGAGGAGCAACGAGCCCACTCCCCCCTCCTTGTGCTCGCGGTAGCCGGCCACCACGCAGTCGGCGGTGCGCAGGTGCTTGACCTTCAGCATCGTGCGCTTGCCTTCGAGGTACTCGCCGTCGAGCGGCTTGGCCACCACCCCGTCGAGACCGGCGCCCTCGAACCGGTCGAACCACTCGGCGGCGAGCGCGACGTCGCGCGTGGCCGGTGTGAGATGCACCGGCGGGGACGCGTTCGCGAAGGCGCGTTCGAGGCGGGTGCGTCGCTCGGAGAACGGGAGCGCGCGCAGGTCGTCGTCGCCCTCGGCGAGCAGGTCGAAGCCGACGAACGACGCCGGCGTCTGCTCGGCCAGCATCGCGACGCGCGATTCGGCCGGGTGGATGCGCAGCGACAGGAGGTCGAAGTCGAGGCCGTGGTCGGTGGCGATCACGATCTCGCCGTCGACCACACACCGCTCGGGCAAGGACGCGCGCAGCGCGTCGGGGAGGTCGGGGAAGTAGCGCGTGAGTGGCTTCTCGTTGCGGCTTCCGATCTCCACGTCGTCGCCGTCGCGGAACACGATGGCGCGGAAGCCGTCCCACTTCGGCTCGTAGAGGTAGTCGCCGTCCGGCAGCTCGCGGGCGAGCTTGGCGAGCATCGGCGAGACGGGCGGCGTGACCGGCAGTGCCATGCCCGTACCTTCGCGCGCGTTCAGTACGCGCGCGCGACCGTCGCGACGAGATCGGGCTCGTCGGGCGCGTCGGGCACCGAGCCGTCGGCGCGGTTGAGGCACCGGACGGTGATGCCGCTCGTCGCGAGATCGGCCTCACCGGCCTCCCCCACGTTCGCCCAGGGGAGGCGCGCCCATCCGGCGGCGGCGGCTTCTCGCGCGTCAGCGAGCGTGACGACGTCGACCGTGTTCGCGTTGCGTCGCTGCTCCGCCTCCACGAACAACGCGCCCTGCTGGCGATCGAGCTCGGCGGGCACGACAGTGACGAGGTCGTCGAGCGCGACGGGGGCCTTCTCGCCGGTGATGCGGCACACCACCGTTGCCACACCCTCCGCAAGATCGCGCGGCCCGACCTCGACACGCACGGGCACGCCCTTGAGCTCCCAGTCGGTGACGCGGCGACCGAGGGAGACGCTGGTCTTCTCGTCGACGAGCACACGCACGCCGGCGGCCGCGAGGTCGTCGGCGATGGTCCGCGCCCGCGCGATGACATCGCCCTCGTCGCGCACTGCGACGACGACCACCTGGGTCGCGGCCAGCACCGGGGGCACACGCAGGCCATCGTCGTCGCCGTGGGCGAGGATCAGGCCGCCCATCATGCGCGTCGACACGCCCCACGAGGTGGTCCACGCGGTCTGCTGTTGGCCCGTTTCGTCGAGGAACTCGATCTCGAAGACGCGCGCGAAGTTCTGTCCGAGCTCGTGGCTGGTGCCCATCTGCAGTGCCTTGCCGTCGCCCATCATCGCTTCGCAGGTGAGCGTGTTGATGGCGCCGGGGAACCGCTCCTTCGCCGTCTTCATGCCGACGAGCACTGGCATCGCGAGCACGTTCACCATGAAGCTCTCGTACACCTCGTGGAGGATCTGCATCGCGTACGCGTGCGCGTCGGCTTCGTCGGCGTGCGCGGTGTGGCCCTCCTGCCAGAGGAACTCGGTGGTGCGCAGGAACGTGCGCGGGCGCAGCTCCCAGCGCACCACGTTGGCCCACTGGTTCAGCAGCAACGGCAGGTCGCGGTAGCTCTGGATCCACTTGGCCATGAACTCGCCGATGACCGTCTCGCTCGTGGGCCGCACCACGACCGGCTCCTCGAGCTCCTTGCCGCCGGCGTGGGTGACCACCGCGACCTCGGGCGCGAACCCCTCGACGTGCTCGGCTTCACGCCGGAGATACGACTCCGGGATGAGGAGCGGGAAGTAGGCGTTCTCGGCGCCGGCGGCCTTGATCCGGGCGTCGACCTCGGCCTGCATCCGCTCCCAGATCGCGTAGCCGTAGGGCCGGATCACCATCGTGCCCCGCACGGGCCCGTTGTCGGCGAGCTCCGCCTTGGTGAGGACCTCCTGGTACCACCGGGGGAAGTCGTCCTTGCGGGGGGTCAGCACGGGTTGGCGGGCCATGAGCAGAGGCTACCGACGCCACCTCTGAGCGGCGGCCACCAATCCCGGACGCCGATGCCGGATTGTCGACAAATTCGATGGGCTTTATTCCCGACCAGTTCGCTGGCATTTTCGTGAAAACCCGAGTAACTTCCTCGGGTATGGCGATCGATGTGCGAGAGCTCCGGGCCCTGCCCCTCGACCCCGAGATCGAGGAGGAGCTCCAGGCCTTCGAAGACGGTGCCCGCCGGTTCATCGCGGGCGAGATCGACGACGACGTGTTCCGGGTGTTCCGGCTGAACCAGGGCATCTACGGGCAGCGTCAGGGCGGCTTCAACCAGATGGTACGGGTGAAGATCCCGTACGGGAAGGTGGAGCCCGACCAGCTGGAGATGCTCGGGTACATCTCGGAGACGTACTCGCGCGGCTGGGGTCACCTCACCACGCGCCAGAACGTGCAGTTCCACTTCGTGCAGCTCGAGACGGTCGGCGAGGTGCTGCGGCTCCTCGCGTCCGTCGGGCTCACCTCGCGTGAGGCGTGCGGCGACACCGTGCGCAACGTGATGGGCTGCCACCTCGCCGGCGCGTGCCCCTACGAGGTGCTCGACATCTCGCCGTGGGCCGAGGCCGCCAAGGACCTCTTCCTGCGCAACCCGATCTCGCAGCGCCTCCCCCGCAAGTTCAAGATCAACTTCTCGGGCTGCGCCACCGACTGCGGCCAGGCGATGTTCAACGACGTCGGCGTCGTCGCAGTCTCCCGCCCCCGCCCAGACGGGACGGTCGAGCCGGGCTTCCGGGTGTTCATCGCCGGCGGCCTCGGCGCCAACCCGCACCCGGCCCAGGCGCTGGAGGAGTTCACCTCTCGCGAGGACCTCCTCCCCACCATCGAGGCGATCCTGCGCGTCGAGGGCAACTTCGGCAACCGCGACAACAAGCTCCGCGCCCGGATGAAGTGGCTCGTCGACACGATGGGCGAAGACGAGCTGCGCGAGCGCATCTTCAAGGAGCGCAAGTTCCTCCCCGCGTCGACCTCGTGGTGATGCTCACCGGGGTGCCCTGGCCGAGCGGGGTGGGGGTCGCGCCCTCGGCCACGCCGGCCGGGGCGTCGCCGGCCTTCTCGACCTCCTCGGGGATGCCGCCGGGCCACGACGACGAGGCCACGAGCAGCTTGCGCTCCCGGAGGATGCGGGCCCGGAGCTCCTCCCAGCCCATCGTGTCGACGAGCCACTTCATGCGGGCCCGGAGCTTGTTGTCCCGGTTGCCGTGGTTCGAGAA
>DASUMF010000369.1:0-4671 GCA_036277835.1 Acidimicrobiia bacterium | reverse complement strand
TCGAGCTCGTCGTCGAGCGACACGATCTCGTGCGGGTCGACGTCGTTGCGGATCGAGAGCTCCCGCGACGGGATCACGCCCTCGGACTTGAAGCCGATGTCGAGCAGCACCTCGTCGGTGTCGATCTTCACCACCCGGCCGGTGACGATGTCTCCGTCGTCGAATTCGACGATCGTCGCATCGACCGCATCGGCGAACGAGAGCCCACCGAGGTCGTCGAACACGACGACCCCGTTGAGCGTCCGATCGGCGTCGGCTTCCGCCTCCGCGTCGGCGGCGCTCTGCGCGTCGACCTGCTCGTCGACGGGCGCTTCGGCTGGGGCCGTTGCTTCGGGTTCGGTGGGTGCTGCTGCCACCGGGGACGGCGCTGACGCCTGCTCCCCGCTGTCCTCGGGGACGTCGGCGGTGGTCGCCTCCGTCACGTCTTGCTCGGACAAAACATCGCTCCTGGAATCGGACTGGGTGAGAGTGAGGTCGGACCTGGGCTCCCCCACGGCGCACCGGACGAGCCGGTTCGAGGTGTGAGACGCGACAGGCGGGCCCCGGAACGAGGCCCAACCGGCCAGGCTACAGCGTTTGTCCGCGATTCGGAAAGTGAGGCCGCGTCGCGAGGAGCAGCAGCTCGGGGTGCTCGAGCGTGGGCGCGTCAGTGCCGTACCGACCCGGCGCGACTCCGGCGACGAGGTCCACACCGAGCTCCGCGCGATGCGCCAGGAGCTCGAGCTCCCGCCCGGTGAAGCACGTCGTCCAGAGGTCGAATTCCCGTTCGTCGCCGTCGGGGCCGCGCACGGTCGATCGCTCGTGCAGCACGCCGGTCGCAGGGTCGAACGACTCGCCGTCCTCGAGGAAGCGGATCGCGAACGCGGCAGAGAACGCCGTGAGCGCCAAGCGCCCACCCGGGCGGATCGCACGGGCGACGCGTGCGAACACCTCCGGCTCGTCGCGCCCGCCGAGCAGCCCGAACCCGCCCTGGCACAAGCAGAGAACGGCGTCGAACTCACCGTCGAACGCGAGGTCGCGCACGTCGAGCTCCTCGAAGCGGGCGCCCAGACCTTCGTCGGCAGCCGCCGCGCGGGCGAGCTCAACGAAGGTCGCGGAGTGGTCGACGCCCACCACTTCGATCCCACGCCGGCTCAGCGCCAGCGAGTGACGCCCCGGTCCGCATCCGACGTCGAGCACACGCATGCCGGGCGCGAGGGCGAGCGCGTCGAGCAGGAAGTCGACCTCCTGCTCGGTGCCCTTGGTGAACGCGTTGCGGAGATACGCCGTTCCGAGGAACGTCGCGATCTCGTCGAACCAGGCGGGATCGCCCGGCCCGCTCACGTCAACCCGTGAAGCGCGGCGCGAGGATCACTTCGGGTGCGCGCTCGACGATCGGCTCCGACCAGTTGACCGTGGCCGCGACCTGCTCGGGCGTGAGCCCTTCGGCGAGCGGCCCGGTGAGCCCGGCGTTGTAGAGCGCCGTCAGCCCCTCCGCCACGCCGACGTTGGTGTCGTCGGTGGCGGCGTTGAAGAACGCCAGGTACCGGGTGGCACCCGCGGGGATCGCGACGCTGAAGTACGACGCGGACGTCTGAGCCGCTTCGTTCGCGACGGCCGATGCGACCACGCCGTCGCCCTTGGCGCTGGCCTCCGCGGAGTGCGTGAGATCCCAGCGGTCGCCGCAGAGGTAGAGGTTCGTCTGGGGTGACGCGACCGCACCCGGCCCGAACAGCACGGTCGTGATCACCGGGTCGCCGAAGGGCGTCTCGTCGCCTTGCGACGTGATGGCCCAGCGGTCCGCGGTGACCCAGCTGTCGTCACCGCTGCTCGTCGTCTGGACGACGGTGTCGCTGTCGGAGCCAAGGTCCTGCTCGAAGGTGACCGTCTTGGTGACCGGCTCGGTAGTGGTGTTGTGCAGCGCGACGAACGTGCGAAGGATCGGCTGGCCGGTGAGCGCGCTGTGCTGCACGGTCACGTCGACACCGCTGAAGTCGACCGTGCGGCTCGTGAGCGTCTGACCGTTCAGGTCGGCGGTGTCACCGGGGTTCAGGAAGTACGCGCCGTCGATCGTGACCATCGCGTAGCTGTCGAAGCCGTCATCGGCGGTGTTGTCCTCCGCTTCCTCGGGCCCGTACGCGGGGAGGTAGTCGCCGGTCGCGATGTTGTGGTCGAGTGAGGTGCAGCCCGCGCTCTCCTCGAGGTTCTCGATGCCGATCCACTTCACGCCGCCGCTCGTGAGGTCTTGCGGCAGGGTGACGTCGGCAGCGCCGGCCGCGGTGGCAGCGAGCACGACGAGCGCGGCACCACAGGCCAGCGCGGTGCGGACGATTCGACCGGACATGTGTTCCTCCGAGGGGGCGACGAAGGCGCCAAGCTACCCGGAACCGCGCGTGCGCCGCGGGATCGGGTCGGCGTCTACTTGGCCGTCGCCCAATTGGGCCCGAAGCCGACGTCGACGACCAGCGGCACCCGCAGCTCGGTGACGTGCTCCATCACCTCGCGCACGATCGCCTCGGTGGCGTCGCGGGCACCGACGGGCACCTCCAACACGAGCTCGTCGTGCACCGTGAGCAGCATGCGAGCCTCGGAACCGGCGGCGTCGAGGGCGGCGTCGAGGTCGATCATCGCCAGCTTGAACACGTCGGCTGCCGATCCCTGCACCGGCGCGTTCTGCGCCATGCGCTCCCCCATCTGGCGGATCCGGAAGTTGTCGGACGCGAGCTCGGTGATCTGGCGCCGCCGACCGAAGATGGTGGTCGTGTAGCCACGCTCCTTCGCCTCCTGCACCGTGCGCTGCATGTACTCCTTCACGTTCGGGAAGCCGGCGAAGTACGCGTCGAGGATCTGCGCGGCCTCCCCGGTCGGGATGTCGAGGCGCTGCCCGAGGCCGTAGGCCTCCATCCCGTACGCGAGGCCGTAGTTCACGACCTTCGCGAAGCGCCGCTGCGCGTCGTCGACCTCCGCCTCCGGGACGTGGAACACGGCCGCCGCGGTGGTGGTGTGCACGTCGGCGCCCCGCTCGAACGCGTCGATGAGTCCTGGGTCCTCCGCGAGGTGCGCGAGCACGCGCAGCTCGATCTGGGAGTAGTCGGCCGTGAGGAGGCCCCAACCCTCCTCGGCGATGAAGGCACGGCGCATCTCACGCCCGTCGGTGGTCCGCACCGGCACGTTCTGGAGGTTCGGCGCCTCACTCGAGATGCGACCCGTGGTGGTGTCGATCTGCTTGAACGTCGCGTGCACGCGGCCGTCGGCGCGGATCAGTGGTGGGAGCGCGTCGGCGTAGGTGCTGCGCAGCTTCTCGACCTCGCGGTAGCGCAACAGCTCCTCGACGATCGGATGCTCCTCCGCGAGCTTCTGCAACGAGTCGGCATCGGTGGACGGGCCGGTCTTCGTCTTCTTCACCGGGACGAGCCCGAGCTTGTCGAAGAGGATCACGCGCAGCTGCGGCGTCGAGTTCACGTTGAACTCCTCACCCGCGAGCGCATGGATGCGTCGGACGTACTCGTCGCACTGCTGCGACAGGTCGGCGCGCAAGCCTTCGAGGAACTCGCGGTCGACCTTGATGCCGGCGGTCTCCATGCGCGCCAACACGCGCACGAGTGGCAGCTCGAAGCGCTCGTAGAGATCCGTGAGCTCACGCGCGCCGATCGCCTCACGCAACGCGCCCGCGAGTTGGAGCACGACGGCGACCCGCCGACCGGCATGATCCACCTCGGCCTGGCCGTCGAAGTCGAGGGTGCCCGGCTCGACGTCGGACGACGTGACCTCGATCGACAGGAACCGCAGCGCGAGGTCGTCGAGGAGATACTTCCCTTCGGCGGGATCGAGCAGATACGCCATCAGCGCGGTGTCGTCACCGAGCGTGCGCACGTCGAGCGCGAGGCCGTGCATCAGCTCCTTGGCGCGATGGGCGACGAGCGGTGGTCCCCCCGGCGCGACGAGAGCTACGAACGCTTCGCGCACCGAAGGGTCGGCGAGCAGCTGCGCGTCGAAGTGCGCGACCCGATCGGCGCCCGCAACCGCCACCGACCGCAGCGGGCTCACGATCGGCGCGCCGTCCCACACCGGCTCGAGCGCGTAGGGCGTTCCACGTTCCGCGATCTCGCCGGTCAGCGCGATCACGGCCGCGGCATCGCGCAGGAGCTCGACGTCGATGTCGAGCGTCGCGCCGCCGTCGAGCTCGGCTGCGCTCTCCCCCACCGCGTCGAGGAGCCGCGGCAGCAGCGTGCGGAACGCGAGCTGGTCGAACAGCACCCGCACCGCCTCGCGGTCCCACGCGCCCTGTTGCAGCTCGCCGGGGCCGACGTCGAGGGGAACGTCTCGTCGGAGCAACGACATCGTGCGGTTCAGGAACACCCGTTCGCGTGCGTCGCCGAGGTTCTGGCGCTGCTTGGGCGGGAGCTCGTCGAGGTGCTCGAAGATGCCGTCGAGCCCGCCGTAGGTGTTGATCAACTTGGCCGCGGTCTTCTCGCCCACGCCGGGGACGCCGGGCAGGTTGTCGGAGGTGTCGCCCCGCAGGGCGGCGTACTCGACGTAGCGCTCGGGCGTGACGCCGGTGCGCTCGAGGATGCCGGCCTCGTCGTAGAACGCGTAGTCGCTGACGCCGCGCTTGTTGTAGAGGACCTTGATGTGCGGATCCGACACGAGCTGGAACGAGTCACGATCGCCGGTGACGACCACGACGTCGAT
>DASUMF010000368.1:0-4296 GCA_036277835.1 Acidimicrobiia bacterium | reverse complement strand
GCTTCCGCGCCGTTCGCGGTCGGCACGACGACCGTGTCGATCCCGCTCCTGGCGAGCGCGTCGACGAGCGCGAGCGTGCCGGGCACTGCGCGCACCGTGCCGTCGAGCCCGAGCTCGCCGAGCACGCCGACGCCGTCGAGCACACCCGACGGGAGCTCGTCGGCCCCCGCGAGCAGCCCCAGTGCGACGGCGAGCTCGAGCCCCGAGCCCGTCTTGCGCACGCCACCAGGAGCGAGGTTCACGGTGATGCGCTGCTGGGGCCAGCTCAGCCCCGAGGACAACAAGGCGGCGCGCACCCGCTCGCGCGACTCGCGCACGGCGGTGTCGGGCAGGCCGACCACGGAGTACGACGGCAGGCCTTGGGAGACGTGGACCTCGACGGTGACGGGTTGGCCGTCGACGCCGATGAGGGTGGCGCTGTGGACCGCGGCGAGCACGGGACACCTCCATCGTCGGATCGCGGCTGCGGGGTGCAGCGGCAGGAGTCGGATGGAGGGCCGTGACCGGGGCCGCTCGACGGGCAGCCCGAGGTTCGCGCCGAGGTACGACATCAACGATCCGGCCTAGCGTCGAGGTGTGGCGACGCGAGACGACGACCACGCCGTGGAGCAGTTCGCGGCGGCGAGAGACATCCTGCGCTACGAGTCCGACCGGTTGTCGAGCGTCTTCAGCGCGTTCCTCCTCGCGAACACCTTCCTCATGGGGTTCTTGCTGCACGCCGCGACGACCAGCGGGAGCCTGCCGGGTGAGCCGGGCACCGCGGTCGCCGGTGGCCTGTTCGGCCTGTGCATGGCGGGCGCCTGGCTCGCCGCGTACGAGCGCAACGCATCAGCGCTCGAGATGCGATTGGCGCGGGCGCGTGAGACCGAACCGGACGGCTGGGAGCTGCTGAGTGGTCGGCCACACTCCTTCGACCGCGGTGACGCGGTGTCGTTCGAAGGCGAGGACGAACCGATGCGCGTCACGGGTCTCGCCCGACTCGGGATCAGGAACGCCGGGCGGCTGCTGATCGCCCTGTTCATCGTCCTGTACGCGACGCTCGCCGTGTGGGGCTTCGTCGACGCCGTGAGCTAGGAGCCGCACCGCGGACACGGCCCTGGCCGCGTCGGCCGCTCGACCTGTCCGGGATCTGACAAGCTGGCGCCCTCGCCAGGGCACAGACACACGGGAGGGGACGCATGAGTGCGGACGGAAGCTGGAAGGTCACGATGAGCACGCCCATGGGCGCGCAGGAGATGACCCTCGATCTGCAGCAGGACGGCGCTGCGTTGACCGGCACGATGTCGGCCGCGATGGCACCCGACAAGATGGAGCTGAGCGACGGCACCGTCGAGGGCGACGACCTCGCGTGGAAGGCCGCGCTCACCCAGCCCATGCCGATGACGCTCGAGTTCGCGGCGACGCTCGACGGCGACTCGATGACGGGCAAGGTGAAGCTCGGCACCTTCGGCGACGCGACGTTCGAGGGCACACGCGCCTGATCGGGGAATCGCGCGCCACTCAGCGTGTTCGGACCACCGCGCGTGGCGGGCTAAATTTGCCGAAATGACGGTCCCCACGTGGTCGACGGACGGCTTCATGTCGTCGCTGGCCGGTGCGAGCGAGCACACACGCTCCGCATACCGGCACGATGTCGACGAGTTCGTCGCGTGGGCCGAGCGGGGCGGTCTCGCGCCGTCCGACGTCGACCACAAGGTGCTGCGCCGCTACCTCGGCTACCTCGACACGCGCGGCTTCGCTCGCACGACGATCGCCCGGAAGGCCGCCGCGGTGCGCGCGTACCTGCGCTCGCTCCATCGCCACGGCGTGATCGACACCGACCCCGGCCGCGCGCTGCGCACGCCGAAGGGTGTCGCTCGTCTGCCGCGCGTCGTGCGCTCCGAGGAGGCCGGCGCGTTGCTCGACCGTGCCGTCGTGGCGCTCGACGAGCCCGATGCGTCGGGCGGCGAGCTCGACCTCGTGCAGCACGCCGTCGACCAGCGCGACGTCGCCCTCCTCGAGGTGCTCTACGGCGCCGGCCTGCGCGTCGGTGAGGCGTGCGCGCTGCGCACCGACGACTGCGACCTCTCGCGAGGACTGCTGACCGTGCACGGCAAGCGCTCGAAGATCCGGCGCGTGCCGGTGGGGGAGCCGGCGGTCGACGCCCTGCAGGCGTGGCTCCGCGACGGCCGTGCGCAGCTCGCCACCGTCGACACGCCCGCCGATGCGGTCTTCCTCAACCGTCGCGGCCGCCAGCTCACCACGCGCGACGCCCGTCGTGTGCTCGAGCGCCATACCCTGCCCGACGGCCGCACCCTCCACCCGCACGCACTCCGGCACGCCTACGCTACGCACCTGCTCGAGGGAGGGGCCGACCTGAGGGCGGTGCAGGAGCTGCTCGGCCACGCCGACCTCGCGACCACGCAGATCTACACCCACGTCACCCGCGACCGCCTGCGGGCCGTCTACGAAGCGACACATCCCCGTGCCTGACGAACCCATCGCCGCCGACGCCATCGCCGCGTTGTGGACCGACTACAAGTCCAACGACACGCTCGAGGCCCGGGAACGGCTCATCCTTCACTACTCGCCACTGGTGAAGTTCGTCGCCGGACGCGTGGCCGCCGGTCTGCCCCAGAGCATCGAGCAGTCCGACCTCGTGAGCTACGGGATCTTCGGGCTCATCGACGCGATCGACAAGTTCGACCCCGGCCGGGGCTTCAAGTTCGAGACCTACGCGATCTCTCGCATCAAGGGTGCGATCATCGACGAGCTGCGCTCCATCGACTGGGTGCCGCGCTCGGTGCGCGCGCGAGCGCGGGCCATCGAGCGGGCCTACTCGAAGCTCGAGAACGAGCTGCGTCGCAGTCCTGAGGACGAAGAGGTCGCGGCCGAGCTCGAGATGACGAAGGAAGAGCTCGCGAGCGCGTTGTCGCAGATCTCGCTCACCGGCCTCGTCGCGCTCGACGAACTGCTGCAGGCGAGCTCCGGCGACCGCCAGGGCAACGCGACCGTGAGCGACACCATCGCCGACGGCACGCACGACCCGGTCGCGGCGTACGAGGTCGACGAGATGAAGACCCTGCTCGCCGACGCGATCAACCGCATGCCCGACCGCGAGCGCCTCGTGCTCACGCTCTACTACTACGAGGGCCTCACCCTCGCGGAGATCGGCACCATCCTCGGCGTCACCGAGAGCCGCGTGTGCCAGATCCACACGAAGTCGATCCTGCAGCTCCGAGGCCGCATGACCGACCCCGACCGCGAAACGGGTCCCGTCCGCTACTAGCAGCATCGCTCCGACGACATCGGTCGTTCGCGACCGACCTCTTGGCAGCGAGCGCGCCACTCGGTACCATCGGTCTGCTTCTCCGGCGCTTCCCCGTGTCGTGACGTCCTCCGACCACGGGGTTGCCGATGAGATCCGCAGCGTTCGCCGTCCTCGCCGTCGTGGGTGCGCTGGTCGCGCCCACCCCCACCACGAGTGCCGCATCCGCTGCGCTCGC
The DNA here is from genome assembly GCA_036277835.1 of Acidimicrobiia bacterium. GTDB lineage: Bacteria > Actinomycetota > Acidimicrobiia > IMCC26256 > DASPTH01 > DASUMF01. The sequence continues at coordinate 811 of DASUMF010000368.1, read as the reverse complement.
GGGCGTTCCCCCCGACGCGGCCTGGCTCCGCCCCGTCGACGGCGCGCTCGTCCGCCCGTTCGAGGAGCCGTCGTCGGTGTACGGCGCGGGCCATCGCGGCGCCGACCTCGCCGCGGCACCCGGCACGCCGGTGCGCGCGGCGAACGACGGCGAGGTCACGTTCGCGGGATCGGTGGCGGGCACGCTCCACGTCACCGTCACGCACGCCGGCGGACTCCGCACCTCGTACTCGTTCCTGCAGTCGGTCGCGGTGCACACGGGCGACGTCGTGGCGCGTGGTGAGGTGATCGGCGCGACCGGCGGCACCAACGACGACCACCACGGCGACGTGTTGCACCTCGGTCTCCGGCTCGGCGACCGCTACCTCGACCCGATGCTCCTCTTCCGGCCCGTCGACCTCACGCGCGTCGTGCACCTCGCACCCACCGACCCGCCCGACGAGTCGCCGTGGACGGAGTCCGACGAACGCCGCGAGCTCGCCCTCTCGCTTCGACTCCCGGTTCCGGGCATGGCGCCCGTTGGCGCGCCTTCGCGCGACGACGACGGGTGCGGCGACGGCATCCCCGTGGTCGGCGAGCTCGTGAGCGCCGGCTGCGACATCGGTGACTGGATCGGAGACCACGCGGGCGACGCGCTCGCGACCGGCCTGTCCACCCTGCACGCGCTCGCGGGCGTCTCCGGTGCCGTCGTCGACGAGATCCGCGCACCCGTGGTCGCGACCCTCGAAGCCCTGCGCGACGTTCCCGCGGCGTTCGCCACCGCGCTCGCGCACACGCCGATGGGCGCGCTCGCCCTCGACCTCGTGGAGATG
>DASUMF010000367.1:0-2349 GCA_036277835.1 Acidimicrobiia bacterium | reverse complement strand
GATCGACGGGTGAAGCTGGCGACGATCCGCACTCCCAACGGCACGCGTGCGGCGCGGGTCGAGAGCGACCACCTCGTCGAGCTCGGCATCGAGGATGTCGGCGCGCTCCTGCGCTCGGCGCCCGACGCGCTCGAGCACGCCGCGACCGTCGCCGGCCCCGAGCACGCGATCGACGACGCGGCCTACGCGCCGGTGATCCTCGATCCCGGCAAGACGATCTGCGTCGGCATCAACTACGCCGACCACGTCAAGGAGATGGGCCGTGAACCGGCCGAGTTCCCCACGCTGTTCGCCAAGTTCACCGACGCGCTGATCGGCGCGCACGACGACATCGTGCTCCCGAGTGTGTCGGTCGCGCCTGATTGGGAGGTCGAGCTCGCGCTCGTCATCGGTCGTCCGATCCGCCATGCCGACGCCGCAGCGGCCGCGCACGCGATCGCCGGGTTCACGGTCGCGAACGACGTGTCGATGCGCGACTGGCAGAACCGGACCCCGCAGTGGTTGCAGGGCAAGACGTTCGAGCACGTCACGCCGGTCGGCCCGTGGTTGGTGACCACCGACGAGCTGGGCACCGCCGACCCCGACCTCGAGATCGTGTGCGAGGTCGACGGTGTCGAACGTCAACGCAGCCGAACCGGGCAGCTCATCTTCGGCCCCACGGCGGTTGTCGCCTACATCTCCACCTTCATCACGCTGCGCCCCGGCGACCTGATCCTCACCGGCACCCCCTCGGGGGTCGGTTTCGCCATGGACCCACCCGTCTTCCTCCAACCGGGGCAGATCGTGCGCAGTCGGATCGAAACGATCGGCGAGCTGCGGAACCGCTGCGTCGCCGAGTGAGCACCGCCACGGCGCGCGCCGCCGAGTGACGGACGACCCCTCAAGACCACGCGCACGCGGGTCGAGAAGGGGACGTGGGAGTGGAGGCGCACGAGGAGTCGTCCTCGACGGTGACGGGCATGCGCGTGCGCGCGGTGCGCGAGCTGTCGGGCATGTCGCGTCACGAGGTCGCGCGCTCGACCGGCTTGACGCGCCGGGAGATCGCAGCGATCGAGCGCGGCAGCCGTACCCTCGATGCCGACGAAGCCCGCGCGCTCGCCGGCGCGCTCAACGTCGAGCCCGAGGCGTTCCTCGACGCGGGCACGCCGAGCGCGCGCGCGTCCGACGACACCGCGGCGCGCATCGACGAGGTCATCGGTCACGATCCCGACGGCTGGCACCAGCTACCGGCCACCGTCGCCGACCTTCCGAAGCCGTTGCCGTTCGAGCTCCCCGAGTCGGAGCGCCGGACCGACCTCGACACGCGACAGCGCATCGACAACTCCTGGGCGATGGTGCGGCGCGACATGGACGACGTCCTCGACGCGTGCGCGAAGGTGTCGAACGCGGGCTCGGGCGACGACATGCACGCGCTCCTCAAGGAGCTCGAAGCGCGCGTCGACCGCTTGTCGAAGCGCAGCTCGTTCCAACGCCACGCAAGCCGCCACAATGCCGAGCTCGCCAAGGCACGCGGCTCCCGCGTCGACGCCGACCGCAGCGTCGCGCAGTCGTCCCGCTAGCGATCCAGGGGCCGGGTCACCCGTCGAGTGTCCCAGCCGGGTGCCCGTCGGTGCCCGGCGGCGAACCAGTGCTCACCACGCGTCCGTCGATGACGACCGCGGCAACGGAGCGCAGCGCCGCGAGATCGCGGCTCGCGTCGCCATGCACCACGAGGAGATCGGCGTCGAACCCCGCTCGGAGTCGGCCCTTCCGCTGTCCGACGCCACACGCGCGTGCGGCGACCGAGGTCGCGCTCGCGAGCGCATCGGGAACCGGCACGCCACCCTGGTGGAGGTCGATGATCGCCTCGGGGAAGACCCCGTGGCGCTTGCCCAGCGAGATGCCGGCATCGTCGCCGGAGACGAGCTCGACGCCGGCTGCGTGCGCACGGCTGAACATCTCCTGGCGACCCTCATAGCTCATCCCTGTGCGGGCGAACATCTCGAGCAATCGGGGGCTCGGCACGGCGTCGAGCGACTTCCCGAGTGTCGGGCAGACGACGATGTGCGCGTCACGCAAGCGTCGGATGATCTCGTCCGACATCCCGAACCCACTTGCGGTGACACAGCTGCAGTGCTCGATGGCGTCCACGCCCGCGTCGAGAGCCTGCTCGACCGCGAGCAACGCGTGCGCGTGGGCGGTGACCGCGAGCCCACGACGATGCGACTCGTCGACGACGACGCGGAGCTCGTCGAGCGTGAATTGGCATGCAGCAACGTCGGTCTCGGGCGTCATGACGCCACCGCTCGCCATCACCTTCACGACGTCGACGCCGCGCTCGGCACGCTCGCGCACCGCCGCGCGCAGCTG
>DASUMF010000366.1:0-2892 GCA_036277835.1 Acidimicrobiia bacterium | reverse complement strand
TTCGCCTCTGCGAACGCGCGCTCGAAGGCGTCGGTCTCGCCGGGTCGGACGTCGAGGATCGCGAGCTCGAGGACCATCGGGCGACCCTAGGGCCACGCGTGACGGCGCCGCTGCTGGTTGACTGTGCGCGGAGCGCGGAGTCCGGAGGGGTCGCAATGGTCGAACTGCCGTCGGGGACAGTGACGTTCTTGTTCACCGACCTCGAAGGCTCGACGCGCCTGTGGGAGGAGCAGAGGGCGGAGATGCAGTCCGCCATCTCCCTGCACGACGCCATCCTGCAGGACGTCGTCGAAGCGCACGACGGCATCGTGTTGTCGGAGATGGGCGACGGCATCGCCGCCGTCTTCGTGTCGGCACGCGAAGCCGTCGGCGCTGCGCTCGACGCGCAGCTCCGCCTGGTGAACCAGGACCCCAACGGCGCCGGCTCACTGCGCGCCCGCATGGGACTGCACGCGGCCGAGGCTGAGCTGCGCGCCGACGGCCGCTACGTGAACGTCCCCTTGAACCGCTGTGCTCGCCTCATGGCGAGTGCTCACGGCGGCCAGGTGCTCGTGTCGGAGTCGGTCGAAGCCCTGGTGCGGGACGTGTTGCCGCCGAACGCGGGCCTCGTGAGTCTCGGCGTGCACCGCCTTCGCGACCTCACCGAACCGATCGGCGTGTTCCAGCTCACGCATCCGGGCCTGCCCACCGACTTCGCGCCGTTGCGCACGGTCGACGCAGTGCGCGGGAACCTCCCCGAGCAGCTCACGTCGTTCGTCGGCCGCGAGGGGGAGCGGGCCGCGCTGGTGGGCCTGCTCGAGTCGTCACGAGTGGTGACGGTCACCGGCGTCGGCGGCGTCGGCAAGACGCGCCTCGCGTTGCAGGTCGCGGGCGATCTGGGCGCGCGCTTCCGAGACGGCGTGTGGCTGTGTGAGCTGGCCGCCGCGGGTGATGCCGACGCGATGGTGGAGCTGATCGCCGCCACGCTCGGCGTCGTGCAGCGGCCCGTCGTCACGCGCGAGGCGAGCGTCCTCGAGTTCCTCCGGCCGAAGGAGCTGCTCCTCGTGCTCGACAACTGCGAGCACGTGCTCGACGCGGCTGGTCGCCTCGTCGAAGAGCTGTTGCAGCACTGCCCGTCGGTTCGGGTCCTCGCCACGAGCCGGGAGGGTCTGGCCATCGCGGGTGAGCAGCTGTGGCAGTTGCGCTCGCTGTCGGTCCCATCGCCGAGCGCATCGACCGACGTCGCGACTGCGTTGCACAGCGACGCGGTCAGGTTGTTCGTCGACCGTGCGTCGGCGGCGCGTCGCGGATTCGAGCTCGACGACACCAACGTCGGGGCGGTCGCCGAGATCTGCCGGAGGCTCGACGGCGTTCCCCTTGCGATCGAGCTCGCCGCGGTGCGGGTGGTCTCGATGACGCCGCAGGAGATCGCCGGGTTGCTCGACGAGCGCTTCCGGCTGCTTGCGGGCGGCCGTCGCAGTTCGGTGGAGCGCCACCAGACCCTGCGCGCGACGGTCGAGTGGTCGTATTCGTTGCTCGACGGCACCGAACGCGTGGTGTTCGACCGTCTCGGGGTGTTCGCCGGAGCGTTCGACGCTGACGCGGCGGTCGCGATCGGCACGAACGACGCGACCGACGCCTGGGGCGTGCGTGACGCCCTGGCAAGTCTCGTGACGAAGTCCATGGTCAACGTCGACGACACTGCGAGCGACTCGTCCGGATACGTGATGCTCGAGACACTCCGACAGTTCGCGCTCGAGCGCCTCTCGGCCGAGGACGACGTCGATGCGGTGCGGCGACGTCACGCGGAGCACTACGTCGGCGTCGCAGAACTGATGGGTCCCGCGCTCATGGGTCCCGACGAGCTCGTGTGGCGACCGCGGTTCCGAGCCGCGCTCGACAACCTCCGTGCTGCGTTCACCTGGGCGCTCGACTCGCCCGCGGAGGGAGACGAGCACCTCGCGGTGCAGATCGTCGCGCACCTCGCCGATCAAGCTCCCCACGACCAGGCCGCCGGGCTCGGCGCCTGGGCCGAGCGCGCCGTCGACGCGGCCGAACGGTCGACACCCGGTCTGCGGACCGCGGTGCTCGGGGCCGCCACGTCGTCGGCGATGTACCGCGGCGACGTCGAGTCACAGCTGTCGTTCGGCGCCCGGGCTCTGCGCGACGGCATCCCGTCTGACTGCCCGGCGCCGAGCCCGGCGATCATGTTCGCGGTGCTCGGCACGGATGTCGACGATCTGCAGACGCTCGTCGACGCAGCAACCAGGTTGGAGGAGATCGGCGCGCCCGCCTACAACCTCACCCACGTCATCGCCTCGCAAGCACTGATCGCGGCGCGCCTCGGATTGCGACCGGAGGCGAACGCGGCGGCCGCGCGGGCCGTCGAGTGGGCGCGGCTCGTCGACAATCCGACCGGGCTCGCGGTGTCGCTCCCCATGCTCGCGGCGGCGCGCTTCGACGAGGCACCCGACGACGCGCTGGCGGCGGTGGAGGAGAGCATCGCGCTGACGCGCGCCGGCGCGAGCGACGGCATGTACGGCTTCGCGCTCATGATCGCGGCGGAGCTGCTCGCGCCCCACGATCGGGCGCGCGCGCTCGGCTACTGGCGCGACGCGTTCCGCGACTTCCAGGCCGTCGGTGCCCTCCTCGACCTCGTCGCGAGCGTCTGGGGTGGAAGCCGGACGCTCACCAAGCTCGGGGAGGAGGAGGTCGCGGCGACGTTGGTGGGGATCTGGGCGAGCCTCGACCTGCTCCACTGGGTGGTGCCGATGGACGAGGTGGTGCCGTCGGACACCTTGCGAGCGACGCTCGGCGACGAGCGGTACGAGGCGGCCGTCGCCCGCGGGAGTGCGTTCACGCTCGATGAGGCGGTGGCGTACATCGGCGATGAGCTCGAGCGCCTGTGCGCCG
>DASUMF010000365.1:0-4364 GCA_036277835.1 Acidimicrobiia bacterium | reverse complement strand
GAGCCAGCCCGCGCCGGCTTCCACGACCAGCGCCTGCAGGCCCGGGTGGCGGGCGAGCGTGCCCGAGCCCACTAGCGTGCCGACGAGGAGCTGGGGCGGTTGCGCGAGGTGGATGCCGAGCGTGGTGGCGTTGGTCTCCTGGCCGCGCGCGGTCGCCATGGCCGCGGCCATCGCCTCCGCCATGCCGGCGCCGAATGCGCCCGTCCCGGTGCCGACGTGGAACGCCACCGGGAGCCCCGCGGCCTCCGCCGCCGACCAGACGCGGTCGTAGTCCTCGAGGAAGTACGGCGAGGGCGGCGACATCGGCAGGCCGATGCTGCGCAGGCCGAGGGCCGCCACCCGCTCGATCTCTGCGACCGCGTCGTCGAGGTCGACGACCGGCACGATCGCGACGGGGAGCTCACGCTCACCGTGCGGGCCGTAGGCCTCGGCGAGGTAGTCGTTGTACACCCGCGCGCTCTCGATCGCGAACGCGGGATCGGTGATGTTGAGGATCAGCGTGCCCATGTTGCCGAAGATCATCTCCGCCCAGATCCCGTCCTGGTCGAGCTCCTTCAGGCGCAGGTCGATGTCGTCGGTGATCGGTGTGCCGTCTTCGCGACCCTCGATGCCGAGCGGCTCGTGCATGAAGGGCGCGCCCTCCTGCCACCAGATGCGGTGCGTGTCGGTGTACTCGTAGCGCATCGCCCGATCGCGCATCGCCGTGGGCAGCCGCTCCGCCCAGAGGTTCGGCGGTTCCATCAGGTGGCAGTCGGCAGAGCACAGGACCGTCATGGGTTCCCCTCGCTTCGTGCGCCCCAGCGGGGTCGTGGCGCTGGCCGCGGAGTTTCGTACAACGCTGTTGACCTGTCAATCAGGCCAGGCGTGGCGTCCGACGTGTTCGACGCGGCGTTGCGCCTGAGGCACGGCGCCGCTGCGATCGTCGACGGTGTCGACGGGGCCGGCGCGCAGTGTCCTCGCTTCGAGGCGCGCATCGACGCTCGTCTCGCGCTCCCGTGGCATCCCGGGACCGAGGTCGTAGACGAGCAGGTGAGGTCCGGTGCGGTCGCGGTTCGTGAACTCCGCGAGGCGCGTCGTGTCGTCGCGGAGGTAGTCGTAGAAGGCGTCGGCGCTCGGGTCGCGGGCTGGGTGCCGCTGGTACTGGTGTGCGAGCCCCGCGTTCACGACGAGGTAGCGGTACCCAGCACGCGCGTAGTCGGCCACGGTTCCCGCCGCGGGAAGTCGGTAGTGCTCGACGTAGTCGAACCCGGTGCCGAAGAGATCGGGGCCGCGAATCTCCACCGCGACCCGGCTCCCCGGTGCAAGGTGGCGCACCATCCAGTTGCGCGCAGTCGCGCGCGTGGACGACTGCGCGTCGGTTTGATCCAGGCTCACGGTCGCGACCGCCGGTCCGGCACCGATGGCGAGCACCGCAACACCAGCGAGCAACGCCGCGAGTCGTGGCCGAGCGACGTTGGCCGGCCCCAGCCGACGTGCCGCGGCGCGACCGACGGAGACCACGCCGAACGTCGCGAAGAGCACGAGCACGGGCAGCGCCGGGATCACCCACCGGCTCCAGTGGACGCCGAGCACGCTGATCTCGACCACGACGCAGGCGAGCCAGACGAGCAGGAGCGTGGTCGCCGGTGAGCGCCGACGCAACGCGACGACGATGCCGACCAGGGCGATGCCGAGTCCGAGCCAGGAGATCGCGCCGGGGATGGCGTCCAACGCGTAGTAGGCCAGGTTGTCGAGGAAGCCGTGCGACTGGAACGGGACCCGCGTGCCTGCTTCCGCCGTGATCGACGTGATCGCGTCGTGCCAGTCGAGGAACAGATAGGGCGTGGTGAGCACGAAGGTGGCGGCGAACGCGAGGAGCGACGCGGTGAGCACCGATGGCGCGACGCGCTCCTCGCGCCGCGCGAACCACCAGGTGGCGACGATCACGACCGCGAGTGACGCGAGGAAGTAGCGCGTCGCGACACCGAGCCCGGCAATCGCTCCTGTGGTGACGAACCAGCCCCGCGTGGGGCGCTCGAGCGCGCGTATGCAGGCCCAGAGCGCGAGGAGCACGAGGAACAGCGCGACGCTGTCGGTGCGCGTGATCCGCCCGTACTGCACCGCGAGCGGCACGACCGCCCAGAGGGCGGTGGCCAGCAGCCCGACCCGCGTGCCGAAGAGCCGACGACCGATCACGAACAGCAACGGCAGCGCCGCGATGCTGAACAGCATCGCCCAGAGCCTCCCGATCACGTAGAAGCTGCTCGGGTCATGTGCGAACCGCGCCGCGATCGACGGCGCCGCGCCCGTGACCGGGGCGCCGTGGAACACCACCTCACGCAGGCGGAAGATGAGCGCGAGCGGTGAGATCACCGTCGAGCCCGGGTGACCGAACCAGTGCGGGTTCGCGTCGCCGCTCGCTGCCATGTACGCGGCGGGCGTCACGAAGTAGCGCTCGTCGACGTCGGGCGTCGGGAGGTCGCGCATGAACCCCCAGAGGTGGACCCCGAGCGAGAGCACCATGATCGCCCCGACCGTCGCCCAGACGGCGCGCCCCGAGCGAGCAGGTGCGCGAGCAGGCGCGTTCCTCACGGTGTCCACGTCTGCCTCCTCGCCCACGCCCGTGTCGGCGATCCTACGAACGCAATCTGGTGCGGTACGCCGCGGCGCGGTGTGTCCCTCTCAGCCTGCGTTCAGGACGACGCTGTTCGACTGGTGGGTCGGGTGCCCCCGGGAGGATTCGAACCTCCGCACACGGTTTAGGAAACCGATGCTCTATCCCCTGAGCTACGAGGGCGCGAGTGGTGGCCGAGATCCGCGCGTGGTCGTTCACGATAGGGGAGTCGCTCCAGTGATCGTCGCGCAGTCGTCGTCGCCAGTGCCCGAGAGCCCGCGTGATTGACTGTCGCGTATGGAGACGTGGGACGCGATCAGGGCCCGACGGAACGTCCGGGCATTTGCCGACGAGCCGATTCCCGCCGATGCCCTCGAGCGAATCGTCGAGGCCGCGTGGCGGACCCCGTCGGGTTCGAACCGTCAGCTCTGGGCATTCGTGCTCTGCACGGATCCGGTGGTCGTGGCCGGCCTCGCGGAGACTTGGCAGGGCGCGTCGTGGGTCGGCAACGCCCCTGCGGCCATCGCGCTGCTGAACCCGAAGGATCCCGACGGCGACGCGAACGCGAAGATGCGGGAGGTCATGCAGTACGACCTCGGGCAGGTGACCATGTCGATCATGCTCACCGCGACCGAGCTCGGGGTCGGCAGCGGGCAGGCAGGCATCATGAACCAGACGAGAGCGCGCCAGGTGCTGGGCTTCCCGGACGACTGGTTCTGTGGGTGGGTCGTCGCGCTCGGCTATCCGGCCGACCGGCCGCTCAGCGTCATCCGGAAGCCGAACCGCAAGCCGTTCGAGGAGGTCGTACACCGCGACCGTTGGTGAGCCCTCCGAACGTCACGAGACGGGCGGGTGCTCCTCGCGGGGAGCCGCCTGGAGGAATGCCTGGGCGAACCGGAGGATCACGTCGTCGTTGCCGGGCCACGCGACCACCTGGAGCCCGACCGGCAGGCCGTCGACGAAGCCGCAGGGCACGTTCACGGCGGGGAAGCCGAGCCAGTTGAACATGTGCGTGTGGCTCGTGTAGTGCGGCGCGAAGGTGCCATGCGGGTAGGTGGCCGCTTCCGGTGCCTGGTTGGCCCATCGTGCTGCCCAGTCCTCGATGGTCGGTGCGAGCAGCTGTGACGTGGGGCTCAGGAGCAGGTCGTACTCCGCGAACAGGTCGCGGAACTTCGTCCAGTTGTGTCCGCGCGTCTCGATCGCGGCGATCCACTCCTCGCGCGGTGGCGCTTGCACCGTGCCGGTCGGTCCGCCGCCGAACAGGAAGTTCGTGCTCACGTACCCGGTCCAGAAGTCGTCCCACGCCTCGTCAGTGGTCTCGAGCTTCGCACCCAGACCCTCTACCGTCGGCCGCGTCGCGTCACGGATCGCGGCGATGACGCGCGCGCTCTCGTCGAACGCGTACATCGACGCGAATCCGTAGTCGTCGGTCCACGCGACTCGCATGCCGTCGATGCCGTCGTCGAGGTGGGCGAGCATGTCGTGCGCGGGCGCCTGGATGCAGTCGAAGTCGCGGCCGTCGGGGCCCGCCATCGCCTGCAGTGTGATCGCGGCATCGCGCACGTCACGAGTCATCGGGCCGATCGTGCCCGTCGGGTTGCGACGTGCCTTGATCGACGGGTTGTAGCTGGGTACGAGCCCTGCCGACGGGTGCACCGCGACGACACCCGAGTACGCGCCGGGGAGGCGCGTGGAGCCGCCGCCGTCGGAGCCGATCGCGATGGGCAGGAGCCGCGCCGCGGACGTGGCTGCGCCGCCCGAGCTCGACCAC
>DASUMF010000364.1:0-5543 GCA_036277835.1 Acidimicrobiia bacterium | reverse complement strand
GGCTCGGCGCGGCCGCGGTGACGACGGCCGGGATGCGCGAGCCCCAGATGGAGACGATCGCCGGTCTGATCGCGCAGGTGCTGCGCAAGGCCGACGATCCCGATGTCGGCGCCGACGTGCGGCACGAGGCGAACGCGCTCTGCGCCAAGTTCCCGCCCTATCCGTCGCTCGCCTGAGCTCCTGACTTGGGCGGATATCTCGTCGTCGGTGGGGTCGCCGCGCTCGTCACGTTCATCCTGACGTTCGCCATGCGGTGGGTCGCGCCGCGCATCGGTGCGATCGCGATGCCGGGGCCGCGCAGCATGCACAGCGAGCCACTGCCGTCGCTCGGCGGTGCGGCGATGTTCGTCGGGTTCCTGATCGCCATCCTCGTCGCCTCCCAACTCACGCAGTTCCGCGAGATGTTCGACGACAACTCAGAACCGCTCGGGCTCCTGCTCGCGGGCGCGGTGATGTTCCTGGTCGGCGCGATCGACGACCTGCGCCCGGTGTCGCCCCCGGCGAAGCTCGCCGGCCAGGTGCTGAGCGGCAGCGTCCTGTCGATCCTCGGCGTCACGCTCCTCTACTTCCGCGTGCCGTTCGCCAGCTACGAGTACGTCGTGCTGTCGCCCGACCTCGCGGTGCTCGTGACCGTGCTCGTCGTGGTGGTGATGGCGAACGCGATCAACCTCATCGACGGCCTCGACGGGCTCGCGGCGGGGATCGTGCTCATCGCGGGCGCGGCGATCTTCCTGTATGCGGACCGGCTGTTCAAGGCAGGGCTGCTCGAGGGATCGAACATCGCACCGTTGGTGTGCGCGGGAACGGTCGGCATCTGTGCCGGGTTCCTGCCGCACAACTTCAGCCCCGCGCGCATCATCATGGGCGACGCCGGCGCGATGTTCCTCGGCCTGTTGATGGCCACGACGATGATCACGATCGGTGGGCGGACGACCGACCCGTTCAGCGGTCAGACGTACTTCTACTTCGCTCCGCTGCTGATCCCCGCGGTGATCCTCGGTGTGCCACTCGTCGACACCGCGTTCTCGTTCCTCCGCCGTGTGTGGAAGCGTCAGCACTTCGCGCAGGCCGATCGGGAGCACCTGCACCACCGCCTGATGCGCATGGGCCACGGGCAACGCCGCGCGGTCGTGATCCTCTGGCTGTGGACCGCGCTGCTGTCGGCGGCGGTGCTCGTCCCGACGTTCACGAACCGCGGCAATTCGCTGGTGCCGCTCGCGGTCGCCGCGCTCGCGTTGCTCCTCTACATCTACTTCCATCCCGGCGTCCGCACCGCGCGGCAGGAGCAGGCGGAGCAGGCCGAGGAGGCGGAGCGCGCCGAGGTGGTCGAGCTCGACGAGCGCCGTCGCGCGCGCGGCTGACGACACCGGACGTCCACCGGGCGACCGATACGCTCACGCGATGCCGGCCGCCGGAGGGGCACAGACGCGTGCACCCGAGGCCGTCACTCACCTCGGCGCGCGCTCACCGTCGTCGGTGCGTCCCTTCGTGTGGGCGAGCGTCGGCGGCGGCGCGGTCGCGTCCGCGGTGTTCGCGTGGTTCGTGTTCGGCGGCCGCTTCGACCTGCTGGCGCCCGACATCCCGCTGAGCGGGTTCTACGAGGCGCAGGCGCGAAGCCTGCTCCACGGCCATTGGGACGCCTCCGCGGGAGCCTTCCTGTTCGAGCGCTTCAAGATCGGCGGTCGCTACTACACGTACTTCGGACCGTGGCCCGCGATCCTGCGGATGCCGTTCGTGCTGTTCACCCATTCGCTGGACGGCCGGCTCGCGCGGCTGTCGTTGTTCGTCGCGTTCGTCGCGTTCCTGGTCGCGGTGAGCGCGGTCTCGTGGTCGGTGTGGCGGCTCGTACGGGGTGACGCGCGACCCGGACGCACCGCGCTCGTCGCGCAAGCGGGCTTCGTGCTCGTGGTGGGATGTGGATCGCCGGTGCTGTTCCTCGGTGCGCGGGCATGGGTGTATTACGAGGCCTGCATGTGGGCAGCAGCGCTCACGATGTGGTCGGTCTGGTTCCTGCTGCGATACCTGAGCGCACCGACCGGCCGCGACCTCGTCGGCGCGTCGGTGACCACGGCGCTGGCGCTGCAGTCGCGGCCCAGCATCGCCCTGGTCGGCGTGGTCGGGCTCGCAGTCGTGACCGGCGTGCAGCTCGCTCACCGCGTGCGCGCGCGTCGCTTCACCCGCGTGATCGCGGGGTTCGCCGGCGTCGGCGACGACGTCGTTGCACGTCGGTGGTGGCCGACGGCGATCGCGACCGCGACGCCGGTGGTGCTGTACCTCGCGGTCGGCTACGCGAAGTTCGGCTCGCTCCTCGGCGTGCCGTTCGACACCCAGGACAAGCTCCTGCGCATCCCCGAGCGTCCGCTCGTGCTCGCGCACACCGGTAACTCGAACATGGGCCTCGACTACGTGCCCACGAACCTGTTGCAGTACCTCCGCCCCGACGGCGTGCGGTTCAGCGCGCTGTTCCCGTGGATCACGTTCGCAGGGCCGGCGCGCGTGATCGGCGACGTGCCACGCGAGCCGACGTCGCCGACCGCGAGCCTCGTCGCGACGACGGTGCTCCTGGTCGTGTTGGCGGTGCTCGGGGTGGTGCTCGTGGTGCGCGCACGTCACGCCGGCTCGCCGCTGGTGGTCACCCGGCTGCTCCTGCTCGGTGGCGTGGTCGCGTTCCTCGCGACCGCGACCTTGGCGAACGCGGCGCAGCGCTACGAGGTCGATCTGATGCCGTTCCTGGTGGTCGCCGCGGGCGCCGGTCTGTGGGGCACCCGATGGCCGCCGGCTCGCTCGACCGGGCGGCGCGTCATCGTCGCGGGGCTCGTCGTGCTGGGCGCGTGGAGCCTGGCTGCGAACGGTGCGCTCACGTTGACCTACCAGCGGCTCTACAGCCCGTTCACCGGGTCGGGTGCCCGCGCCGACTTCACCGAGCTGCAACTCGACGTGGCCGATCGCCTCGGGATCGACCCCGGCCTGCACGTGCGCCAGGTCGACAAGGTGCCGAAGCCGTCGGGCGACGAGCAGGACGTGCGGGCGCCGCTCGGCCACTACCTCGTCGTCGGCGACTGCGACAGCGTGCGGATCGGCGACGGTCGCGACTGGAACCCGCTCGACGGCGCGGACCGCGCCCTGTGCGAGCGCCTCCTCGGGGCGGCGTCGACGTCGAGCTCCGCAGGCTGACTCGCGTCAGGACCCGCGACAGAGGCGCGCCAGCGTGGCCTCGCTCGGCGGTCGTCCGAAGTCGCGCGGGACCGCGCCGCGGTCGACGAGGTCGCGCACCAGCGGCACCGAGGCCTGGAAGCTCAACTGGAGCGGCTCCGCATGCTCGTCGAGCCGCGTGCCCGGTGGACACCCTTCGGTGATCACGGTGACGGTCTCACGGAAGTCCTGCTCCACGTTGTCGCCCCACGACACGTAGAAGTCGTGCGTCTCGCGCACGTCGCCCAGGTTCACCACGAACACCGCGACGAGGCCGACCGACGCCACGACACCGATCACCGTCGCGGTGCGCGCGCTGGTCGTTCGGGCGAGCGCGGTGGCGACGGGCACGATCGCCAACATCAGGAAGATCGCCGCCGGGCGGACGTACCGATTCGACGGCGCCTGCAACGCGGTGATCGCTTCGTCGAGCGAGGGCCAGTAGCCGGCACGCGACCAGCCGATCGACGCCGCGAGCGCCAACGCCGCGACGACGCCGCCGACGAGCCCCGCGACGACCGGTCGCGAGAGGCACCGCAAGACCACGGCCAGCACCACGAGTGCCGCGCCCACGACGATCACGATCGCTCCGGCCGTCGCTCCGCCGCCGACCAGGCCGCCCGCCGAGCGAACGAGGATCGCGCGCGCGAATCCGACCCTGTCACCCAGAGGCGCGGCGACGGTGGTGAGGTCACAGCGTGGGCACCCTGACGGCACGATCACCTGCGAACGGTCGAAGAAGAACCACACCACGTTGCCGACGAGCGGCGGCACCAGTGCGATCACCGCGAGACGGAACGGCCACAGCACCAGCACGAGCGTCGCGGTGAAGAAGAGCGCCCCGAGCGCGAACGCGCTGTCGCACGGCAGCGCGGCGATCGACAACGCCGCGACGACGACGGCGGTGGTGCGGTCCCGCCGCGCGCCGAGCGCAACGAACGCGGCAGCGAGCGAGAACGCGATCGCGAAGTTGTGCGGGAAGAGGTTCTGGTACACCATCTCCTCGGATCCCGGCCCGAAGAACGTCACGACGGTCGCCGCGAGCAGTGCCACCACCGACGGCACACGCAGCCGAACGAGCACGGCTGCCGCGCTGAGCTGGAGCGCGGCGAGGCTCGCGACCATCGCGAGTGGGAGCAGCCAGTTGCTCTGCAGCCCGAGCAGCCGCACCTGGACGTCGTACGCGGCCGAAGCCAGGCTCCACATGTGCCCGTTGAAGCCGATGAACAGCGCGCGCAACGGCGAGATCGACGTCGCGCGGTTCACCATGTCCCACTCGTCCCACACGGGGTAGTAGTGGGTCGAGATCGCGAGCACCCACACCGCGCAGCCCAACGGCAGCACGACCCACAGGCCGCGTCGCGCGAGAACGACGGCATCGCTGCGCGACCCTGCGGCCTGCATCACGTTCCTCTCGTCTCCGCGGTGCCGCACTGTACGTCGCAGCACCTGCGGCGCCGGGTAGCGACGAGGCCCTCCGACCAACTAGAAACGGGCGTCGCATCGGCGGGCGTCGGGTGCTCCGAGTTGCATCCGCACGGCGTGTCCGCTAGTTTGCGAAAAGATTCACAAGCTCGGAACGCAACGGCGCGCCCGGGCATTGGAGGGATCACGGGGTGGACCTGAAGAGGCAGACTGCGACCTGGCAGCGCGGCCTCGGCGACGGCTTCTCGTTGGCCGTCGAATTCGTTGCTGCCCCCCTGATCTTCGCGTTGCTCGGATTCTGGCTCGACGGCCAGTTCGGCACGTCCCCGGTGCTCGCAGTGTCGCTCGGCGTGTTCGCCTTCGTGGCGGTGCTCATCCGCACCTACTACGCGTACATGGCCCAGACCGCAGACGACGAGAAGGACAAGCCGTGGACCCGATCCCGGCAGTAGAGCGACAGGTCGCCTTCGACCTGGCGCGGCGTGCGGCGATCATCGCCCCGGCGGTGCTCGTCGTCGCGTACGTCTTCGGTGGGGTCGACGGCCTCGCGGGCGCGGCGATCGCGCTGGCGCTCGTCGCCGCGAACTTCGTCGCCGGCGCGCTCAGCCTCCAGTGGGCCGGTCGCCGCGGCCCGAAGGCGCTCGCGGTGGTCGCGGTTGCAGGGTTCCTGGTGCGCATGGCCGTCGTGCTCGGCGTGATCGTGCTCGTGCAGGACACCGTCGACAAGTACTGGTTGCTCGGGGTGCTGGTGGTCACGCACGTCGGGCTCCTGATCTGGGAGACCAAGCACCTCAGCATCTCGCTGGCGTCGCCCGGTCTCGCCCCCAAGCCCAAGGAACGCTGGGCCAACTTCGACGGGCGTCCCACGCCTGCCGT
Organism: Acidimicrobiia bacterium; assembly: GCA_036277835.1. Classification (GTDB taxonomy): domain Bacteria; phylum Actinomycetota; class Acidimicrobiia; order IMCC26256; family DASPTH01; genus DASUMF01. The sequence continues at coordinate 50 of DASUMF010000364.1, read as the reverse complement.
CGGCTCCGTGGTCGGCCGCACGACGGGCCCCGACATTCGACCCGATGTTC
>DASUMF010000363.1:0-5893 GCA_036277835.1 Acidimicrobiia bacterium | reverse complement strand
CGAAACGGCTCCATGGTCGCGTGCCCCGGCGCCGACACGCCGGCGCCGCTCACGACCATCTTCACCGTGCGCGCCAGGATCGCGGCGTCCAACCGGAACGAGCGGTGATCCACGTACCACACGTCGTGCGCGAACTTCTCGTCCCACGACAGCGCGTTGCGGCCGTTCACCTGCGTCCATCCCGTGATCCCCGGCCGCACCTCGTGACGACGGGCCTGCTCGGGCGAGTACAGCGGCAGGTACTCCGTCAACAGCGGCCGCGGCCCGACCAACGACATCTCACCCGCGAGCACGTTCAGCAGCTCCGGCAGCTCGTCGAGGCTGGTGCGCCGGAGGAACCGGCCGAGCGCAGTGAGGCGCACGTCGTCGGGCGCGAGCGAGCCGTCGGCCAGACGCGTGTCGGTCATGGTGCGGAACTTCACGAGCTCGAACGGCTCGCCATGGAGGCCGGGACGTGTCTGGCGGAACAGCACCGGCGAGCCCATGCGCAGCCGCACCAGCACCGCCACCACCAGCAGCACGGGCGACAGCACCACGAGCCCGACGGCCGAGCCCAGCACGTCGATGGCCCGCTTCAGCTGGTCGCCCATCGGTCAGCCGGTGCCCGCGCTGGCCCCGGAGCCCGTGGCCGCGAGCGGGTCGGCCTGGAACCACTCGACCGTCGCGCGCAGCGCGTCGTCGAGGTCGACCGGCGTGACCTCGGGGAACAGCTCGCGCACCCGTCCGGAGTACGCCTGCGAGTGCCGAACGTCGCCCGCGCGTGACTCCACGTGCTCGCGCGCGATCGGCACACCCAGGATCGCCTCGAGCCGGGTCAAGAGCTCGAGCAACGACGTGCGGGTCCCGAACGCGAGGTTCACCGGTTCGGGATGGGTCACCCGTCGCTGCACCGCGTCGGTGATCACGTCGCACACGGTGCCCACCGAGGTGAAGTCGCGGCTCTGTTCGCCGTCGCCGTGCACGGTCACCGGTCGTCCGTCCAGCGCGGCCGACACGAACTGCGGCACCACCGCCGCGTACGCGTGTCCCGCGCCCTGCAACGGGCCGAACACGTTGAAGAAGCGGAAGGCGAGCACCGGGAGGCCGAACGAGTACTGGTAGCTGAGCGCGTAGGCCTCGGTGGCGAGCTTGCTCGCGCCGTACGGGCTGAGCGGGAAGGTGGCGAGGTCTTCGCGCTTGGGCAGGGTGGGGTTCGCGCCGTACACCGACGACGACGATGCCACGATCACGTGCGTGTCGCCCTCCGCGCGCGCGGCCTCGAGCACCATCACGGTGCCGGTGGCATTGGCGAGGTGCGACGTGACCGGATCCGCGATCGACCGAGGCACCGACGGCACCGCGCCGAGGTGCACGACCGCCTGCACACCGCGCACTGCGTCGTCGAGCAGTGCGGCATCGAGGAAGCTGCCTTCGAAGAGCTCGACGTCGAGACCGTCGAGGTTCGCGCGCGATCCGGTGGAGAGGTCGTCGATGACGACGACCTCGTGCTCGCCCGACTCGGTGAGCCGACGGCAGAGGTTGGCTCCGATGAAGCCGGCTCCGCCGGTGACCAGCACCTTCACAACGACGCAGGCTACGCGGCCGGTACCGTGCCCTCGTGCCTGAGATCGGTGTGCCTGAGCCGGACCGGCTCTACCTCTCGCCACCCGACGTCGGGCCCGAGGAGCGCGCGCTGCTGCTCGACGCGTTCGACTCCAACTGGATCGCACCGCTCGGTCCGCACGTCGACGCGTTCGAGCAGGAGCTCGCGGCGTTCGTCGGCGCGCCCCAGGCCGCCGCGCTGTCGAGCGGCACCGCGGCGCTGCACCTGGCGTTGCACATGCTCGGGGTCGGCCCGGGCGACGACGTGGTCGTGCCCACCCTCACGTTCGTGGCGACCGCCAACGTCGTGCGCTACGTGGGTGCCCAGCCGGTGTTCGTCGATGCCGACGCCGCCACCTGGAACCTCGATCCCCAGCGCCTGCAGGAGCTCCTGGCCGCCCGCGCGGCGGCCGGCCGCCTCCCCAAGGCGGTGATCACCGTCGACCTCTACGGACAGTGCGCCGAGTACGACGCCATCGTCGCCGCATCTGCCGAGCACGGCGTACCGATCATCGAGGACGCGGCCGAGGCGCTGGGCGCCACCTACCGCGGCGCAGCCGCGGGCTCCTTCGGCACGATCGGCGTGTTCTCGTTCAACGGCAACAAGGTGATCACCACGAGCGGTGGCGGGATGCTCGTGAGCAGCGACCCGACGTACGTCGAGCGGGCGCGCCACCTCTCCACCCAGGCGCGCGACCCGGCGCCGCACTACGAGCACTCCGAGCTCGGGTTCAACTACCGGATGAGCAACCTGCTCGCCGCACTCGGTCGTGGTCAGCTGCGCACGTTGCCCGGCAAGATCACCCGCCGCCGCGCCACCAACGCGCGGTACCGCGCCGCGTTCGCCGATGTCGACGGCATCGGGTTCATGCCCAACGCGCCCGAGGGCGAGCCCATCAACTGGCTCACGGTGATCACGATCGACGAGGCCGCGTTCGGAGCGTCACCCGCGCAGGTGCGCGAACACCTCGAGTCGCACAACATCGAGGCCCGACCGGCGTGGAAGCCCATGCACCTGCAACCGCTCTACGCCGACGCCGAGACGCACGGCGGCGAGGTCGCCGAGCGCATCTTCCGCACAGGGCTCTGCCTGCCGAGCGGCTCGTCGATGACCGACGCCGACATCGACCGCGTCGTCGCCGAGGTGCTCGGCGCACGTTGACTGACGGCGCGCGCCCGGTCGTTCAGGTCGTCGCGTCGGCGTAGCGGCGCCGGTTCGCGAACCGCCGCAGCGTGTCCTCCAGCGCCATCCCGCCGTCGACCTTGTGGCGGAACCATCGATCGCCGTCGCTCACCTGGATCGGCGACCGCGCGAGTCGATGGGGATCGGTCGTGCCGTAGCGATTGGAGCGGGTCCCGGCGATCGCCGCTGACGCGAACCGCGCTCGCACGGCGAGGTCTGCTTCGCGCGAGCCCGCGACCGCCTTCGGGTACGCGAAGTGGCGGGGCGTGACACCGACGTGCTCCTCGATGAGCGCGATCGATCGATCGAGCTCGTGGGGCACTTCAGACGGCGGGAGCCGATCGAGCAACGCGTGTGAGTGCGTGTGCGAGCCCACGTCGAGCAGGCCGCTCGCCCGCGCATCACCGAGCGCAGCCCACGACAGGGGTGCGCCGTCGTCGGGGAACGCGATGCCCTCGTCGATGAAGCGTGTCGCGACGTAGAGCGTGGCCGGCACCCCGTGCTGCACGAGCACGGGGAGCGCCTCGTCGACGAAGTCGGTCGTGCCGTCGTCGAAGGTCACCGCGATCATCGGCACGCGTGGTGCGTCGGCGTCCGCGAGGCGTGTCAGCCCCTCGTCGAGGGTGACCACGCTCCCGGTCGCGGCGAGGAACGCGATCTGGTCGGCGAAGGCAGCGCGGGAGAGGTCGACCTCGATCGCGGCTCGTTGTCCGACCCGGTGGTAGATGAGCACGACGAGCCCGGGCCCGAGCCGACGTACCCGGTCGGCGCTGGCGGCCGCGATCTTCACCGCGGTTCGGGCCCTGCTCACCGGCGCCACCCTAGCGAGGGTCACGGCGCGGCCCTTGTGCCAGGTGGGTTGCACGGCACCGGCAGCGGCCTCGTGCCGTCGGCGCGCTGCCGGTCGTGTGACACGGACCCGGGATCGTCGTTTGGTACTGCGAGCGATCTGTCACGGGGGTGGCATGGGGAACGACCGTCCGGGGACCCGGCCGGACGAGGGGGAAGCACCCGCGCTGGTCCGCGCGCGACGCGGGCGGGCGCGGTCGCTCGCGCTCGGGCTGCAAGGGGTCGCCGTCGGGTGGGCCGCGGTGGCGGCCGCACGCGGCGGGCCACCGTCGGCGATCGGCACGCTGGTCGTGCTCCTGGTCGCGGCGGCGGTCTGCGTGAACCGGCAGTCGCTGTTCCCGGCCGAGCTGTCGATCACCGCGGAGGCGAGCGTCGTGCTGTGCGCGGTGGTCGTCTTCCGCCGCGACGCGCCGGTGCTGGCGCCGATGCTCGTCGGTCTCGCGAGCGGGTGGCTCGACTCCTATCAGTGGGCGTCGCGCGCCTGGATCCCCATGGCGTTCAACTCGGGCAACCGCGGTGTGGAGGCGATGCTCGCCGCGCTGTCGTTCCACACGGTCACGGAGCTGCTCGGGAGCTCGCCGAGTGCGATCGCGGGCGCCGCGGTGGTTGCTGCCGCGGTCTTCGCCGTCGTCGACAACGCCGCGATCGCGACGCTGGTCGTCGTGCGCGACGGCACCGGCGTTCGTCGAGCCGTCCAGGAGGTCGTCCGCCTCGACGCGCTGAGCTTCCCGATCGCACTGCTCGGCGCGTCCTGCGGTCTGTTGGGCCTCGCGACCACCGGGTGGGTCGGCGCGGCGGCGGTGATGCCGGCCGCGTGGATCCCCGACGCGCTGCTCGTGGGCCGTGGCCGCGCCCCGCATCGCCTGCTCAGGTGGACGGCCGGCGCCGCGCTCTCGATCGCGATCGCGATCACCGTCGGGCTCTTCGTCGGGTTCCCGCCGGTTGCCGTGACCGGGGTGTTGACCGTGCTCGGCGTGCTCGCCGGACTCGAGCTGCGGGCCAACTCGCGCCTGCCCGTCCCTCCCGCGCTCGGTGCGGTCGTGGTGCTGGGCGCGTGCGCGGTCGCGCCGTCGCGCGCCGTCGTCGCCGCGGTGCTCGTCGCGGTCGCGGCCACGTCGGTCTCGTGGTCGTTCGCACGTGTTCGCGTGGCGCGTGTCGTCGTCGTCCTCGGGTGCGTGATCGGCGTGGCGGTGGGTGTCGGACTGGTCGCGCAGGCCGGCGGGTCATCGGTGGTGGCGGTCGCCGTGTTCGCGGTTGGGGTCTTCGTCGTCTCGCCGCGCCGCGACACCGGTGTCGCGCTGGGGTGGGCGTTCCCGTTCGTGGTCCTCGGCGCGACCGCCACCGAGCTGAGGGCCTGGTTCGGCCCGTTCGAGACGTTGGCGATCGGTGGTGCGGCGGTCCTGCTCGCCGCGCCGGTGATCGCGTGGACGGGTGCGCCACCCTGGCCGAGCCGGCTCGCGGCGCACTCAGCGCGGCTCCACGCCGGAAACGCGCACCGAAGCCTGTGGGTGGTGATCGCCGTCGCCGCGGTCGCCTGCGCGTCGGTGTCGATCCTCGACGGTGCGCTCGACGGCGCCGCGGTCGTGGGGCTCGCACTGGTCGGTGAGCTGGCGGCGGCGCTGGCGCTCGCCCGCGTGCGGCTCTGGCGCTTCGCTCCTCGTCGGCGCGCGGTCGAGGTCGCAGCGTGCACGGCAGCAACAGCAGCGTCGTGGTGCGCCGCACTGCTCGCCGCTGGTCATCAGCTCGAGGGTCTCGTGCTCGCGGTCTGCGCGGTGACCCTGGCGCTGACGGTCGGATGGTCGACCATCGCCGTCGCCGACCGGGCCGAGGCACGGCGCCGAGGTGGCGAGCGACCGAACGACGAGGCGCGTCGGTGAGGCACTCGCGAGACCCGCGCAGCATGGAGCGCGCCACCGTCCCGCGCTCCGACGCACGAGTCCGCGACCAACGCGCGTTGGCGCGCTTCGCGGGCGCGTTGGTGGTGCTCGCGGGATCGCTCGGCGTCGCGCTCGCCGCCGCCGGTCAGTCGTGGCCGCCCCTCGGCTTGTTGGCGCTGTTCGCCGTGCTCGCCTGGTTCGCGGTGAACCGCTACACGTTCTTCCCGAGCGAGATGTCGGTCACCGCGGAGTCGGCGGTGCTGCTGGCGTCGGTCGTGGTGTTCCGTCGTGACGCTCCGCTGCTCGGGCCATGGTGCGTGGCGGTGCTCGTCGGTCCACTCGATGCGCTCCACTGGGAGCATCGAGCCTTCTCGCGCATGGCGTACAACGCCGCGCACCAGGT
>DASUMF010000362.1:0-2970 GCA_036277835.1 Acidimicrobiia bacterium | reverse complement strand
CGAGGCGCACGGCGGGCACGTCGTCAAGACGACGGGTGACGGCTTCCACGCCGCCTTCGCCACCGCCGACGAGGGTCTGCTGGCCGCGATCGCGGCACAGCGCGCGCTCGACGGCGCGGCATGGCCCGCCACGGGGCCGCTGCGCGTGAGGATGGGCCTGCACACCGGCGGCGCGTCGCTGCGCGACGGCGACTACTTCGGCGGGTCGCTGAACCGCGCCGCGCGGTTGATGGCCGTCGCGCACGGCGGTCAGGTCGTGTGCTCGCGCGCAACCGCGGATCTGGCGCGTGACGACCTCCCCGGGGGAGTGGAGCTCGTGGACCTCGGTGAGCATCGACTGCGGGATCTGTCGCGTCCCGAGCGGGTGTTCCAGGTGCACGCGCCGGGGCTCACGCGGACCTTCGCGCCGCTGGAATCGCTCGACGCATACGCGGGCAACCTTCCGGCCCAACTCAGCTCGTTCGTGGGTCGCGAACGCGACGTTGCCGATCTCGTGCGGCTCCTCGACGAGAAGCGGTTGGTCACGCTGACGGGTGTCGGCGGCGTCGGCAAAACCAGGCTCGCCCTGCAGGTCGCCGCGGAAGCGCTGCCAGCATTCGCGGACGGTTCGTGGCTGTGTGAGTTGGCCTCGGTGCGCGACCCGACTGGTGTGGTCGACGCCGCGGCGGGAGTGTTCCGCGTGACTGCACGACCGGGTCTGGGCTTGGAGGAGTCCCTAGTCGCGTACCTGGGTGACCAGGAGTTGCTCATCGTGCTCGACAACTGCGAGCACGTGCTGCGTCCCGTCGCGGCACTCGTCACGGCCATCGAAGTCGCGTGTCCCAACGTGCGGGTGCTCGCGACCAGCCGTGAAGGGTTGAGCGTCCGGGGGGAGCAGATCTTCGCTGTGCCGTCGCTCGACGTGCCCAACGACACGACGGATCTCGAGGTCATGAGTGCTTGCGAGGCGGTGCGCCTCTTCGTGGACCGGGCCCAGGAGGCGAAGGCAGCCTTCGTGATCGATGCGGGCAATGCGGAAGCGGTCGCGCAGGTGTGCCGACGTCTCGACGGCGTGCCGTTGGCGATCGAGCTGGCGGCGGCGCGCATCACCACGATGAATCCTCGGGAGTTGGCGCAGCGGCTCGATCGGCGCTTCCGTCTGCTCACCGGTGGCGACCGAGCCGCGATCGAGCGGCATCAGACGCTGCGCGCCACCATCGACTGGTCGTACGACCTCTTGACCGAATCCGAGCGCCAACTGCTGGACCGGGTGGCCGTGTTCGCCGATGGGTGCACCCTCCAGGCGGTCGAAGTCGTCGCAGCGGGCGACCCGATCGCCTCCGACGACGTGTACGAGCTCCTCGCGAACCTGGTGGCGCGCTCGCTCGTCGTCGTCGACGACACCGCGCCCGACACCCGATATCGCTTGTTGGAGACGATCCGGCAATACGGCGAGGAACGCCTCGCCGAGACGGGCGACGTCGACGCCGTGCGGACGCGCCATTGTGACCACTACACCGACTTTGCCCGCGTCGTGCAACGGCACAGCTACGGGCGCGAACAGATCGAGTGGCTCGCCCGCCTCGCCCGCGAGCACGACAACGTGATCGCCGCGATGGCCTACGCGCTCGACACGCAGGACCTCGAGCGCGCGATGAGGCTTCTCTGCGACCTCCCGAGCCCCAACATCCAGGTCGATGACGTCGTGTTCCTCGACGCCGATCCGGTGCTCGCGCTCCCAGGCGCCGCCGATCATCCCGGTTCGTCCGTCGCGCTCATGTTCGCCGGCTATCAGGCCTGGTCCCGTGGCGACGACCCACTCGCTTCGGAGCTCTGCGTGCGAGCGCTTGCCGCCGAGCGACGCCTCGGTCGCCGCGCGGAAGCTCATGTCGAGATGTTCGTGTCCGCGCTGCGCGCCTCGCTCGCGACGAATGCCGGTGCGCTGGGCGAGGCAGCCGATCACGACCTGGAGGCCGCTCGTTGCGCGCGTCGCGACGACCTCCCGGTGATGGCTGCGTGGTACCTCGGTGGCGCGGCCAACAACCTCGGCTGGTTGGATCCCGAAACCGCGCGCTCCCTCGCTCGCGAGGGCCTTGCGCTCGCACGCCAGACTGGCGCGCCGATTGCGATCGCGATGAATCTCGTCGCGCTCGGGCAAGCACTCGCGCCGGACGACCCCGACGAGGCGAGGGTCCTGCTCGACGAGACCATGCAACACGAGACAGCGCCCGCATACGAGCACCCGTCGCTCCTCGCCTCGATCGCGTTTGCCGCCGCGCTCGTCGCAGCATGGCGCACGGCGCTGCGCGCCACGAGTCGTGCGATGCACCATCAGCTCCGGTCGGGGAGGGCGGTCCCGCCGCTGATCCTCGGCGGCATCGTGAACCTGGCCGCTCGGGGCCTCGCCGAACGCCTGCCCGAAGCCGCCGCGGTGCTGCAGGGCGCGGTCGTCGTCGTGTTCCAGCGGGTCACGCCGAGCATCGAAGGTGCCACCACCGGCACGACGGCGCAACCCAGCACCATCGCGGACTTCATGGCAGGAGTACGCCGCGACACCACCCAGCTGCTCATCGAAACGCTCGGCGAAGCGCGGGTGCGTGAGCTGCGCGCGCAGGGTGCCGTGAAGACCGAAGACCAGGCCCTCGTCTACGCGCGCACCCACATCGACGAGTACCTCGCGACGCTCGAACGCGCGGCGGTCTAATCGCCAGATCGCGTGAGCAGGAGTCGGTGCCGGACGGGCGAGTGTTCGACGGTGCCGTCGAGCAACGCGGAGCGGCGGGCGAAGCGCCAGCGGCTCTCGTGTCGCACGTACTCGTCGCGGTACACACCCCAGTGATCGACGCCCCATCCTGCGATGAGCGTGAAGTAGCTGCGACCGGCGGCGCGACCGTCGTCGTGGAAGTCGATCGTCAGACCCGACACGTTGTGGCGAGCAGGGAAGAATTGTGGCGGCGCCGCCGCGAAGTCCTGCTTGACCGTCTCGATGAG
>DASUMF010000361.1:0-3300 GCA_036277835.1 Acidimicrobiia bacterium | reverse complement strand
GAAGGTGCCGAGCCTCGACCTCTACGGCGGGCCGCGGCCATTCACGCCGCCGTGGCCGTGGCAGTTAAAGGACAGCATCGATGTCCGTGAGTTCGGGATCTTCTGCGCCGCGGGGTTCCCGGAGCCCTACTCCTTCAGCCTGCGCGCGCGCCGCCTCCTGCAGGCCCGCCGCGCCGACTTCGACATCGTGCACGACAACCAGTGCCTGGGCAGCGGCCTGTTGCCGATGATGCGCGAAGACGGCTGGCCGGTGCTGTGCACGTTGCACCACCCGATCACCGTCGATCGCGATCTCGACCTCGAGCACGCCACGTCCGCGTACAAGCGCTTCACGCTCAAGCGGTGGTACGGCTTCCTCGACATGCAGATGCGCGTCGCGCGCGCGATGCCGCGCGTCGTCACCGTGTCGGAGAACAGCAAGCGCGACATCGTGGCGCAGATGGGCGTCGACCCCGAGCGGCTGCACATCGTGCCGGTCGGCGTGGATCCGCAGATGTTCCGTCCGATGCCCGAGATCGCGCGTGTCCCCGGCCGGTTGATGACCACCACGAGCTCCGACGTGCCGATGAAGGGCCTCGCGGTGCTGCTCGAGGCGCTCGCGAAGGTTCGCACCGAGCGCGACGACGTCGAGCTGGTGTGCATCGGCAAGCCGAAGAAGGGCAGCAAGATCCCGCCGCTGATCGAGCGACTCGGCCTCCAGGACGTGGTGCAGTTCGTCTCCGGCGTCACCACCGAGCGCATCGTCGAGCTCTACGCCGAAGCGGAGGTGGCGGTCGTGCCGTCGCTCTACGAGGGCTTCTCGCTCCCCGCCGTCGAGGCGATGGCCTGCGGTGTGCCGTTGGTCGCGACCACGGGCGGCGCCGTGCCCGAGGTCGTGGGCACCCACGAGGAGACGGGACTGCTGGTACCCCCCGGCGACGCCGAGGCGCTCGCCGCCATGCTGCGTCGTGCGCTGGCCGAACCCGAGCTGCGCGCACGCGTGGGCGCCGCCGGGCGCGCCCGTGCCCTCGACAAGTTCACCTGGCGCCAGACCGCGCTCGGGACGGTCGAGAACTACCGCGCGCTGCTCGACGAGCAACGGAGCAACGGCTAGTGCTCACGGTCGACTTCGACCGACTCGACCTTCGGAGCGGGCAGCGCCTGCTCGACCTGGGTTGCGGGGGCGGGCGCCACTCCTACGAGGCGATGCGACGCGGCGCCACGGTCGTCGCGCTCGACGCCGACGTCACCGTCGTGCGCGAGCTGCAGCGTCTCGTGTCGCTCATGGTGGCCGACGGGGAGTTCGCCGAGGCGCCGCCCGGCGGCGCGCTGCACGCGGATGCGCTCGCCCTGCCGTTCCCCGACGGCAGCTTCGATCGCGTGATCGCGTCGGAGGTGCTCGAGCACATCTGGGCCGACGAGCGCGCGATCGTCGAGCTCAACCGCATCCTCGCGCCGGGCGGGAAGCTCGCGGTCACGGTGCCCACGCGCTTCCCGGAGCGGGTGTGCTGGGCGCTCGACGCCGAGTACCACAGCGCGCCCGGCGGTCACATCCGCATCTACCGCCAGCGCGACCTCGAGACGAAGCTCGCGCAGGGTGGGCTGGTGGTGCGCGACTCTCACCACGCGCACGCGCTGCACTCGCCCTACTGGTGGCTGCGCTGCGCGGTTGGCGTGCAGGACGCCGACCAGTCGTGGCCGGTGCAGAAGTACCGCGACTTCCTCACGTGGCAGATCATGAAGCAACCGCGTTGGGTCGAGTCCGTGGACCGTGCGCTGAACCCCGTGCTCGGCAAGAGCCTCGTCGTCTACACCGAGAAGGTCGGCCCGTGACCAACCTCCCGAACGTCCCTGGGATCATCTCCGCTCACGATGTCGCGCGCACGGTCGACGCGATCGCAGGGGTGCAGCTCGCGAACGGCAACATCCCGTGGACGCCGGGTGGACACACCGACCCGTGGAACCTCGTCGAAGCTGCGATGGCGCTCGACGTCGGCGGCCGTCACGACGCCGCGCGCGCCGCGTACGAGTGGCTCGCGGCCAAGCAGAACGCCGACGGCAGCTGGCACGCCTACTACCTCGGTGACGACGTCGAGGACCCGACCCTCGACACCAACGTGAGCTGCTACCTCGCGTCGGGTGCGTGGCACCACTACCTCTCCACCGACGACCTCCCGTACCTCCGGCGCCAGTGGCCGGCGATCGAGGGCGCGATCGACTGGGCGCTCGACTTCCAACGCGAGACCGGCGAGATCGCGTGGCGGGGCGACGATCCCGACGACGGCGCGCTGCTCACCGGTTCGTCGAGCATCCACCTGTCGCTGAAGTGCGCGATCGCGATCGCCGAGCAGCTCGGATACGAGCGACCCGACTGGGAGTTGTCGCTCGGCGCGCTCGCCACCGCGATCGCGCACCGACCCGACGTGTTCCTCGAGAAGAGCCGCTGGGCGATGGACTGGTACTACCCGATCCTCGGCGGCGTGCTGCGCGGTCAACCGGCGCAGGTCCGCATCGCCGAAGGCGCACCTCGGTTCGTGGTCGGGAGTCGCGGCGTGCGATGCGTGTCGGACTGCCCGTGGATCACCGCCGCGGAGACGTGCGAGTTCGTCATGGCGCTCGACGCGCTCGGCAACGACGAGCAGGCGCTCGCCCTGTACCGGGCGGTGCAGTTCCTGCGCGACGAGTCGGGTGGCTACTGGACCGGCGCGAACTTCGAGGGTGAGCGCTTCGACGCCGAAGGTGAGCACTACCCCCAGGAGCAACCCACCTGGAACTCCGCCGCGGTGGTGCTGGCGGCCGAAGCCCTGAGCGGCGACGGTCCCCGCGCCGGCATGTTCCGGGGCGAGCACCTGCCCGAGGGGCTCACCGCGGCGGAGCTGCTCGCCGCGGGTACCGAGATCGCACGGGAGCGCGCCGCGGAGCGCTGAGGGCGGCTCAGACGCGTCGCAGCACGCGCAGGCTTCCGGTGGTCGAGTGGGGCTCGAACTCGTCCGCCGCGGCCGCGCGCTGCCACACCTCGAACGGTGCCTGCCCACCCTCGCGGGGATCCTCGAACACGTCGTGGAACACGAGGACACCACCAGGGACGAGGAAGCGCGACCATCCCTCGTAGTCGGCGAGCGCGACGTCGAACGCGTGGCCGCCGTCGACGAACACGAGACCGAGCGGTGTCCCCCAGTTGGCCGCCACCACGGGCGAGCTGCCGATGACCGCGACGACGGAGTCTTCGAGTCCGGCGTCCTCGAGCGTGCGGCGGAAGAACGGCAGGGTGTCCATGCGGCCGGTGCGGGAGTCGACGAGCCGCTCGTCGTGGTGCTCCCA
>DASUMF010000360.1:0-5732 GCA_036277835.1 Acidimicrobiia bacterium | reverse complement strand
CTCCACCGCGCGCACCGCGTCTAGTGCACTGCGCGCCTCGGAGACCGTCGACCCGGTGCTGCTCGCCATCCAGTCCGACACGTCCGCGAAGCCGCGCTCGCGATGCGCGCCACACTCCCCCGCACGCGCCGCCAACCGCAGCTTCGCCACCCCACACGCGTTCTCCGTGCACGCAAGCTCCTCCACCAACGACGCGCAGTCGTCGCCCGAGTACACGCCGGGCTCGAGCGCGGCGAGGCGCGCGCGGAAGTCGCGCAGCTCCTCGCTGAACGTTCGCACTCCGACCACCGCGACACCTCCTCCCGCGCACAGCCCGTGACGCATCCGCGGTGACAGCGCGGGAACACGAGCGTTCGATCCAGAGAGGAAGGTCATGAGCCAGACCTTCGAGGCGTCTCTCCACTCTACCCAAACGCACGTTCGCCGTCAAGGCGATCGCGCGAATTTCTCGTCGACCTACCCCAGCAGGTGTTCGACGAGCTCGCCTTGGAGGTAGGTGAGCCAGTCGTAGATCGCGTAGGCGGCGAGGTTCGGGTCGTCGTCGTCGATGCGCCGCTGGTCTTCGGTGATCCCGAGGCGTGTCCCCAGCACGAGCCGCGTGTCGTTGAGCACGCCGAGCCACGCGGCGACGTCGTCGGGAGTGAGCGCGATCTCCATCCACTCCCCCGCCGCCACCGCGCCGGCGAACGACGCGGTCACCAGCTCCAACGCGTCGAGACGCTGCCGGAGCAGGTCGGGCTGGATGAGCGCCTCGTACTCGGCTTCCGCCTCCTCCTCGGTGGGATCGAGGTAGGCGCGCGGGAACAGCCGGGCGGCGGCCGCGTCGGACGAAGGGGCGTCGAACACCGCTCGCAGCTCCGACGGGAGCCCGCGCAGCAGCGCCATCTCCTCGGGCGCGAGCGACACGACCAAGGTGTCGTCGGGCCCGCGCTTGAAGCGTCGCCAGCGAGGGCTCACGACCGGCCGGCCCCCGAGTTGCTCACGTGTCGTGCTCCATGGTGGCCCAGAGCCCGTGCGCATGCAGCCGGGCGACGTCGGCCTCGCACTTCTCGCGCGTGCCGTCGGACACCGCGGCGCGCCCCTCCTCGTGCACCTGGCGCATGAGCTTGGTGGCCTTCTTGCGCGAGTACCCGAACAGCTTCTGGAACACGAACACGACGTACGACATCAGGTTGACCGGGTCGTTCCACACGATCACCATCCACGGGCGATCGGCGGTGGTCTCCTCGCCGAGCTCGGGCTCGCGGATCTCGACCGGCGCCGTGGTCATCGCGGGTCGCCGCCTACTACGAGCCCGCGGGTGAACCGGTGGGCGAACCTGCGGACGGATCGGCGCGTCCGTCGCCGGGTCGGACCTCGTCCGCGATGCGCGACAGGAGGCCGTTCACGAACCGACCCGAGTCCTTGGTGGAGTACTGCTTCGCGAGCTCGACCGCTTCGCTGATCACGACCGCGGTCGGCATCTCCGGCTCCCAACCGAGCTCGAACGCACCGACGCGCAGCACGGCACGGTCGACGCTGGGCATGCGCTCCAGCGCCCAGTGCTCGGAGAACTTCCGCAGCAGCGCGTCGACATCCACGCTGTGCGCCTCGACACCGCGCACCAGGTGCACCGCGTACTCGTCGGGCGGCGCCGGCTGCTGCGCGAGCAGGTCGTCGACCGAGAGGTCGCGCACCTCGAGCTCGTAACACATGCCGAGGGCACGTTCACGTGCAGCGCGACGGCTTCCGGTGGCGGCCATGTGCGACGGCCGCGCTCAGGCGCGCGCCAGGTACTCGCCAGTTCGGGTGTCGACCTTGATCCGCTCGCCCGGCTCGACGAACAGCGGCACCTGCACCACGAGGCCGGTCTCGAGGGTCGCGGGCTTGCGGGCGCCGGACACGCGGTCGCCCTGCACACCGGGTTCGGTCTCGGCGACCGACAGCTCGACCGCGGCGGGGAGGTCGACGCCCACGACGCGGTCCTGGTACATCTGCAGGATCGCGTTGTCGCCTTCCTTGAGGTAGTTGACGCTGTCGCCCAGCTCCTTCGTGCCCACGTGGAGCTGGTCGTAGGTCTCGGTGTCCATGAACACCAGCGCGTCGCCCTCGCGGTAGAGGTACTGCATCTCACGCTTGTCGATGACGGCGAGCGGCACCTTCTCGTCGGCGCGGAACGTGCGCTCGAGCTGCGCGCCGCCGGCGACCCGCTTGAGCTTCGTGCGCACGAACGCGCCACCCTTGCCCGGCTTCACGTGCTGGAACTCGACGACCGTGACGAGGCCCTCCTGCGGCAGGTCGAGCGCCATGCCGTTCTTGAGGTCGTTCGTGGACACCATCACAGGACGAGTTCCTTCGGGAATGCGGTGAGGGGATCGGAGCCGTCGGGGGTGACGACCACGGTGTCTTCGATGCGTGCGCCGCCGACGCCAGGGAGGTAGACGCCCGGCTCGACGGTGACGACCAGACCGGTTGCCAAGGTATCACGGGCACTCGCCGCCACCCGAGGCGCCTCGTGGATCTCGAGGCCGACGCCATGGCCGGTGCTGTGCACGAACGCGTCGGCCCAGCCCGCGGCCGCGATCACCTCGCGGCACGCGGCGTCGACGGCCGCGCAGTCGACACCGGCGCGCACCGCGTCGCGCCCCGCCCACTGGCTCTCGCGGACGACGTCCCACACGCGCCGCGCGTCGGGACCGGGATCGCCGACGCTCACCGTGCGCGTCATGTCGGAGCAGTAACCGTCGACGATGCACCCGAAGTCGATGACGACGAGCTCGCCGCGCTCGATGACGCGCGAGCTCGGGCGGGCGTGGGGCTTGGCGGCGTTCGGGCCGCTGGCGACGATCGGGTCGAAGCTGTTGCCGCTCGCGCCGCGGCGGCGCATCTCCACCTCGAGATCGAGTGCGAAGTCGCGCTCGGTGCGGCCCTCGTGGAGGCTCGGGAGCAGGGCGCCGAGCGCGTCGTCGGCGATCGCGCACGCGGCATGGATGCGGGCGACCTCGGCGGCTTCCTTCACCAGGCGGAGCTGCTCGACGAGGCCGTCGGTGGCGACGAGCTCGTGCCCGTCGAACGCGGCAGCGAACGCGCGCTGCGACGACCAGCTCACCGCGTGCGCCTCCAGGCCGACACGCGCGCCGGGGTCCAACGCGCGCGCGAACACGTCGCGCTGGTCGGCGGCGGTGGCGCCGATCTCGATGGTGGCGGTGACGCCGGCGGCGTCGAGCTGCTCGGCCGACTGCGTGCGGTAGCGGCCGTCGCTCGTGAACACCGCGGCGTCGGGCGTGACGAGCAGCATCGCGGCGCTGCCGGTGAAGCCGGTGAGGTAGCGGACGTTCGGGAGGAACGTGACGAGGAGCGCATCGATGCCGGCATCGGCGAACTCGGCGCGCAGGCGGCCGATGCGACCGGCGACGTCCATCGCGGGAAGCGCGTCGAGGGTGACGGTCATGCGGTGGTCCTCTCCTGTTCCCCCAGCTTGGTGAGCGCGGCCTCGATGGCGAGGCGGTAGCCGGCGCGCCCGAAGCCGGCGATGGTGCCGGTGACGACGGGTGCCACGACCGACAGGCGTCGCCACTCCTCGCGCGCGTTCGGGTTCGACACGTGGAGCTCGACCTTGATCCCCGAGAACGTCGCCAGCGCGTCGGCGATCGCGTAGCAGTAGTGGCCGAACGCGCCCGGGTTGATCACGATGGCCACGCAGCGGTCGCGCGCACCGTGGATGGCGTCGACGATGTCGCCCTCGTGGTTCGACTGCAGGTGCTCGAGGGTGTGGCCCGCGGCCTCCGCGGCGACGCGGGCGTCGCCCACCATGTCGTCGAGGGTGTCGGAGCCGTAGACGAGCGAGTCGCGCTGGCCGAAGAGGTTCAGGTTCGGGCCCGAGAGCAGGAGGATGGTTCCCATCGCGATCAGCTTCGCACGCCGACGGCCGCGAAGGCAGCGTCGATCGCACGGCGGTCGGGATCGTGCACGGTCTCGAGCACCCGGTCGCCGTCACGCACGCACGGGAGCACGAACGTGAGGCCGCCCGTTGCCTTCTTGTCGCGGCGCATGACGTCGAGGAGCTGCTCGGGGTCGGGAGTGCCGGGCACCGAGGTGGGCAGGTCGAGCGCGTCGAGCAGGTCTCGGTGCTCGTCGACGGCGGTGGCGTCGATCCGCTCCATCGCGGCGGCCAGCGCGACCGCGAACACGAGCCCGACCGCGACCGCTTCGCCGTGCAGGAGCTCGTAGCCGCCGACGGTCTCGAGCGCGTGCGCCAGGGTGTGGCCGTAGTTGAGGGTGGCGCGCACCCCGGTGCGCTCCTCGGGATCGGCGGCCACGACCGTCGCCTTGATGGAGGCGCAGGCCGCGACCAGCGACCCGAGCACGGCCGCGTCGCGGGCGAGCACGGCGGTGGCACGGTCGCGCACGAGGGTGTGCACGGCGTCACCGCCGGGCATCAGCGCGTACTTCGCGACCTCACCCAACCCGGCCGAGTACTCGCGGGGCGGCAGCGTCGCGAGCGTGCTCACGTCGGCCAGCACCCCGATGGGCTGATGGAACGCGCCGACGAGGTTCTTGCCCTGGGGCAGGTTCACCGCCGTCTTGCCGCCGATCGCGGCGTCGACCTGCGCGAGCAGGGTGGTGGGCGCCTGCACCACGGCCACGCCCCGGTGGTAGATCGCAGCGGCGAACCCGGCGGTGTCGCCGACCACACCGCCGCCCAGCGCCACGACCGCGTCACCCCGCAGGAGACCCCACGCCGCGAGCTGACGGCACAGGTCGTCGACGGTGGCGAGCGACTTCGCGTCCTCGCCGTCGCCGATGAGGAAGACGTCGGTGTCGACGCCGGCGGCGTGCAGCGCGGCGGTGAGGGCGGGTGCGTGCCAGTCGGCCACGCCGGCCTGGCTCACGACCGCCACCTTGCGACGGCCCGTGAGCACGCGGCCGGCCTCGCCGAGCGCGCCCGCGCCGACGACCACGTCGTAGGGATCCGGTTCGACCGCGACGCGCACGACGTCCATCACTCGATCCCCATCAGCCAGTCCTCATCGGGAGGACTCCGCCGCGAGCGCGTCGAGCGCGAGGCGGGCGACGTCGTCGACGCTGCGGCCCGCGGTGTCGACAACCGCGTGCGCGGCGGCCTCGTAGGCGGGCGCACGGGTCAGTGCGAGCCGCTCGAGGGTGGTCACGGGCGCGGCGTCGCGGAGCAGCGGACGGGCGCCGTCGCCCGCGACGCGCTCGCTCAACACCGACGCGGGGGCCTGCAGCCAGACGACCACGCCGTTGGAGCGCAGCGCGCGTCGCGACTCGGGGTCGAGCACTGCACCACCACCGCACGCGATCACCAGTGGCGCCGGCGACGCCGCGACGTCGGCGACGGCCTGGCGCTCGAGCTCGCGGAACGCGGCTTCGCCGAGCTCGTCGAAGATCGCTGCGACCGACAGGTGCGCGGTCGCCTCGACCAGCTCGTCGGTGTCGACGAACGGCCGATCGAGCAGGTCCGCGCAGCGCTGTCCCACCGTGGTCTTCCCCGCGCCCATCAACCCGACCAGCACGAGGTGGCGCGTCGACGGGGTGCCGTCGGCCATCAGCGCAGCGACGCGACGTACGCGGCGTGGTTGCGGGTGAGCTCCGCGACCGAGTCGCCACCGAACTTGCGCTGGGCCTCGGCCGCCAGCACGAGGGCGACCATCGTTTCGGCGACGACCCCCATCGCCGGCACCGCGGTGACGTCGGTGCGCTCCTTGAACGACACGGCGCGCTCCTTGGTC
>DASUMF010000359.1:0-6556 GCA_036277835.1 Acidimicrobiia bacterium | reverse complement strand
TCCCGGACGCGCGCGACGGCCTGAAGCCGGTCCACCGTCGCATCCTCTACGGGATGTACGCGGGCGGGCTGCGCCCGGACCGCAAGCACCAGAAGAGCGCTGCCGCGGTCGGCGACGTCATGGGCAAGTTCCACCCTCACGGCGACCAGTCGATCTACGACGCGCTCGCCCGCATGGCCCAGGACTTCTCGCTGCGCTACCCGCTCATCGACGGCCACGGGAACTTCGGGTCCCCCGACCCCAATGACCGCCCTGGTGCCGCCCGCTACACCGAGGCGCGGCTCCACGCGCTCGCGATGGAGCTGCTCGGCGAGATCGACGAGGACACCGTCGACTGGGTGCCGAACTACGACGGCACGACCGAGCAACCCGTCGTGCTCCCAGCTCGCTTTCCGAACCTGCTCGCCAACGGTTCGGGCGGCATCGCGGTCGGCATGGCGACCAACATCCCGCCGCACAACCTGGGCGAGGTGATCGACGCTGCGGTGCACGTGCTCGACCACCCCGACGCGACCGTCGACGACCTCATGCAGTTCGTGAAGGGTCCCGACTTCCCGACCGGCGCGCAGATCCTCGGACGCAGCGGCATCCTCGACGCGTACCGCACCGGTCGCGGCTCGATCAAGCTGCGCGCGGTCGCGGAGATCCAGGAGGACCGCCGCGGGGGCCTGGCGATCGTGGTCACCGAGGTGCCGTACCAGACCTCGGTCGAGGTCATCGGCCAGAAGATCGCCGAGCTCGTCAACGAGCGCAAGATCGAGGGGATCCGCGACGTGCGCAACGCGTCGTCGGGCTCGGGTGGCATCCGACTCGTCGTCGACCTCAAGCGCGACGCCAACGCGCAGGTGGTGCTCAACCAGCTCTACAAGCACACGCCGATGCAGACCAACTTCGCGGTGCACATGCTCGCGCTGGTCGACGGCGTGCCGCGGCTCCTCGACCTCAAGCGCGCGCTCGAGGTCTACGTCGAGCACCAGCGCGAGGTCGTCCGCCGTCGCACCGAGCACCGCCTGAGCGAGGCGAAGAAGCGCGAGCACATCGTCGAGGGCCTCGTACGGGCGCTCGACATGATCGACGCCATCATCGCCCTGATCCGCGGCTCGGAAGACGCCGACACCGCCCGCGCCGCCCTGCAGGTCGCCCCGTTCGAGTTCTCCGAGATCCAGGCCCAGCACATCCTCGACATGCAGCTGCGGCGTCTCACCCAGCTCGACGGCCAGAAGCTGCGCGACGAACTGGCCGAGATCCAGGCCCGGATCGCCGAGCTCCAGTCGATCCTCGACAGCGCCACGAAGCTCGACGGCGTGATCAAGGACGAGCTCGGGGTGCTCCGGGGCAAGTACGCCGACGAGCGCAAGACCACGCTCGAGGTCGACACCGGCGAGATCGACACGCTCGACCTCATCGACGACGAGGAAGTCGTCGTCGTGCTCTCCGCGCGCGGGTACATCAAGACGGTGGCGGCCGACGCGTTCCGACGTCAGGGTCGCGGCGGGCGGGGTGTGCGCGGCGGCAACCTCCGCGAGGAGGACTACGTCGCGCACCTGCTCACCACCACGATGCACTCGTACCTGCTGTTCTTCACGAACCGTGGACGCACGTACCGACTGCGCGCGCACGAGATCCCGATGAAGGAGCGCACCGCTCGCGGCAACGCGCTCATCAACCTGCTGCCGCTCGAGAACGACGAGCGCGTGCAGGCGATCATCGACACGCGCACGTACGAAGACGGGGTGTTCCTGTTCTTCGTCACCAAGAACGGCGTCGTGAAGAAGACCAAGATGTCGGAGTACGACTCCGCGCTCCGCAGCGGCTTGATCGCGATCAACCTGCAGCGCGGCGACGAGCTCGTCAAGGTGATCCAGACCAACGGCGAGAACGAGATCATCATGGTGTCGAAGAACGGCATGAGCATCCGGTTCGCGGAGTCCGACGTGCGCTCCATGGGTCGGGCCACCGCCGGCGTCCGTGGCATGAAGCTCAAGAACGCCGACGACGCGGTCGTCAGTGCCGACGTCGTGCGTGACGGTGCGGTGATGCTCTTCGTGAGCTCGAGCGGCCACGGGAAGCGCACCAAGCTCGACTCGTTCAATCGCCAGGGCCGCGGCGGTCAGGGCGTGCGGGGGATGAAGATCACCGCCTCCAGGGGCCAGGTGGTGGCCGCGTTCACGGTGACGCCCGACGATGAGATACTCGTGTTCTCCACCGAGGGGAACATCATCCGCATGGGGGTGATGGAGATCTCGGCGCAGGGCAGAGATGCCACCGGCGTGCGGGTGGCCCGGCTGGGTTCGGGCGAGTCCGTGAGTGCGGTGGCGCAGGTGCTCGAAACCGACACCGACGAGGCCGACTCGGACGCGGGGTCCGGGAGCTAGCAAACTGGTGAGCCCAGGGCCGACGACACGGCCCGGAGAGGCGAGGACCGATGGGTACGGCTGCGGACGATCTTGACGGGGCGCAGGGGCGCGCCGTCGTGCGGGAGGCGCCGCGTCCGACCGCCGCCCCCGCCGAGCCGCGCCCGGCGCCCGCGCAACCGCAGGCGCGGGTGGCGCCGGCGCCGGAGCCCGAGGCCCGCCGGTACCGTCAGACGATCCACCGGGTCGACCTCTGGACCGTCCTGAAGATGTCGGTGTGCTTCTACATCAGCGCGATGGCCGTCGTGATGGTGGCGGTGATCGCGCTCTGGTTCATCGGCGACGCCGCCGGAGTGATCGACAGCGTCGAGAGCTTCCTCGGCGATCTGCTCCAGACGAACGACTTCACGTTCCTCGACAGCGAGATCCTGCGCGGGATGCTGCTCGTCGGCGCGGTGCTGGTGGTGCTCGAGATCGTGCTCACCGTGATCGCGGCCGCGTTCTACAACCTGTTCGCGGAGCTCTTCGGTGGTATCGAGATCACGATCAGCGAGGACGAGTCGGCCCTCTGATCGTGTGCGCGCTCCCGTGGCGAGCGCACGATCCGACGAAGAGTCCGAGCTCACCTCACTGCTAATCTCGGCGGCCCGACCGGGGGCTATAGCTCAGTCGGTTAGAGCGCATCCCTGATAAGGATGAGGTCGCTGGTTCGATTCCAGCTAGCCCCACCAACCAAACCGCGTCCGTGATCCCGAACCCTCCGACCTCCCCGACCAGGTCGAGGTCCCGGTCGAACCCGGCGAACCGGCGAGGTACTCACGGCGCCTCGTTCTGGCCGAACACTGCGAAGCGCTCCGCGAGATGGTCGATCAGGCTCGCTTCAGCGGCCGGCTCGAGGAGCGGCGCCCAGCGGTCCTCGATCGCCGCCCACAGCCGTGCCCCGTCAGGCACGCCCATGTAGTGCGGTTGCGTGGTGGTCACCCGCGCGTATGAGTGGCGCGGGTGGTGCGTGCCGGCGGCCGCGGCCCCGCTCCGACCGCGGTGGAGCAGGTAGCCACCCTTGTGCAACGGGAAGTCGACGAGGGTGAGCCCGGCACGCACCATGCTCACCTGCATGTCGAACGCGGGTGAGCCGTGGTTGACGAGCGGGTGCACGTCGCGCCGCGCCGCGGCATCGCGTCGGAAGGCGAAGAACGAAGCCTGCATGTCGGGGTACGGGCTCGTCGGCGCGACTCGAGCTTCGCCGAGGAACACGCCCCCCATGGCCGCCAATTGGGCCGACACGCCGAGCAGGGCGTCGTCGTCGCGGAACACGACGTCGGTGTCGCAGCCGACGACGACGTTGGTGCGCTCCGCGGTCGGCTCCGCGCGCTCGACCGTCGCGAGTGCGCGGAGTCCTGCCCGCATCCCCTGGGCGTGGCTGAGGAAGTGCCGGCGCTCCACGAGATGGAGCCGCGGCACGCGGGCCTCGAGCGCGCGGAGGAACTCGGGGCCTCCGTCGCGTGACGCGTTGTCGACGACGACGAGATGGCGTACGAACCACCGGGCCGATTGCTCGCCGAGCGTGCACAACATGAGCTTCAGGTAGCGGGTCGTCGAGAAGTTCACGGTGACGAGCGCGAGTCGAGGGTCACCGTCGAACGGCGCGACGCGCACCGGGGGTCCGTAGCGGTGCCAGGCGACGGTGAGGAGCTGGTCGGCCCGCTGCTCTGCGTAACGGCGGAGCGCGTGGAGCCCGTCAGGACCACGGAGGCGCTTCCATCGACGGCGGAGGCGGTACTTGCCGGGATCGTGCTGTGACGGTTCGCTCACGACGGGACCAGCCAGCCCGCGCACCGGGAGGCGGGGGAGCGGCGGGCCGGTGGCCGGCGGTCGCCGGCCACCGTCGACGCGGCACGGTCGTGGAAGGCGGCCACCAGCACCGAGCGATACTCGCGCACGGCCCCTGTACCCGCCACAGCACTGCACCCGGGCGCGTAACGTCGTCGGCATGACGCCGGAGGAGATCGCCGACTTCGCGCACCTGCGCCGGGCGCGCGACCTCATCGACCGCGACTACGCGGAGCCTCTCGACGTACCCGCGATGGCGCGGGCTGCGCTCATGTCGCCGGCGCACTTCTCGCGCAAGTTCCGTGCCGCCTACGGCGAGACGCCCTACTCGTATCTCATGACGCGACGCATCGAGCGCGCGAAGGCGTTCCTTCGCCAGGGGATGTCGGTCACCGATGCGTGCGTCACCGTCGGGTGTACGTCGCTCGGGTCGTTCAGTTCGCGCTTCACCGAGATCGTCGGCGAGACGCCATCGCAATACCGGGCGCGCGACCACAGTCACCAAGAGGTCGTGCCGTCGTGCGTGAGCAAGGTCGCGTCACGACCGCGGCGCAGCCCGGTCACAGTCTGAGCGCGGCGCGCACGCGAGCAGGATCGGAGAAGCATGCCGCAGGCCGGTGCTCGTACAGTCGACGCATGACAGTCACCGTGTCCACCATGTTCATCCTCGTGAACGACCCCGACGAGGCACTCGGGTTCTACCGCGACGCGCTCGGCCTCGAGGTCCGCAACGACGTCGCATCCGACGGCTTTCGTTGGGTCACCGTCGCGGCGCCGGGACAAGACGTCGACATCGTCTTGTCGCAGCCGCACGGCGGGCGTTCGCAGACCGAAGGCGATGCCCTGCTCGCCCTCGTCACGCAGGGATCGCTGCAGGCCGCGATCTTCCGCACCGACGACCTCGACGCCACGTTCGAGCAGGTGCGGGCATCAGGTGCCGAGGTGCTCCAGGAGCCGGTGTCGCAGCCTTGGGGCGCGCGCGACTGTGCGTTCCGCGACCCGTCGGGCAACCTCGTCCGCATCGCGCAGGGCTGATGGCCAAGGCGACGAGCGCGAAGCCCACGCCGGCCAGGTCAACCACGAGGAAGGCAACGGGCAAGACGGCGACGGGCAAGAAGGCCACCGCGGGCGGCCCTGCCACCGCCGCGCACCACGACGTGATCAGCGTGCACGGCGCGCGCGTGAACAACCTGAAGGACGTCAGCGTCGCGATCCCGAAGCGCCAGCTCACGGTGTTCACCGGCGTGTCCGGCTCGGGCAAGAGCTCGCTGGTGTTCGGCACCATCGCGGCAGAGTCGCAGCGCCTGATCAACGAGACCTACAGCACCTTCGTGCAGGGCTTCATGCCGACGCTCGCGCGGCCCGACGTCGACGTCATGGAAGGGCTGACCACTGCGATCGTCGTCGACCAGGAGCGGATGGGTTCGAACCCGCGCTCCACCGTCGGCACGGTCACCGACGCCAACGCGATGTTGCGGATCGTGTTCAGCCGCCTCGGGAAGCCGCACATCGGTTCGCCGCAGGCGTTCTCGTTCAACACCGCGACGATCAGCGGTGCGGGAGCGGTCACGTTCGAGAAGGGCGGGAAGACCACGCGCGAGAAGCGCACGTTCTCCCGCACGGGCGGCATGTGCCCGCGCTGCGAGGGCATGGGATCGGTGACCGACTTCGACCTGTCGCAGCTCTACGACGACACGAAGTCGCTCAACGAGGGCGCGCTCACGATCCCCGGCTACAGCATGGACGGCTGGTACGGGCGCATCTTCCGAGGGTGTGGCTACTTCGATCCCGACAAGCCGATCCGCAAGTTCACCAAGCGGGAGCTCGACGACCTGCTCTACAAGGAGCCCACCAAGATCAAGGTCGACGGCATCAACCTCACGTACACGGGGGTGATCCCGCAGATCCAGAAGTCGATGCTCTCCAAGGACGTCGACTCGATGCAACCGCACATCCGCGCGTTCGTCGAGCGGGTGATCACGTTCACCACCTGCCCGGCGTGCGGCGGGAGTCGGCTCAACGACGCGGCCCGGTCGTCGAAGGTCGACGGGATCAACATCGCCGACGCGTGCGCGATGCAGATCAGCGACCTGGCGGTGTGGGTGCGCGGGCTCGACGAGCCGTCGGTGGCTCCGTTGCTCGTGTCGCTGGGGGAGACGCTCGACTCGTTCGTGGAGATCGGGCTCGGGTACCTGTCGCTCGACCGACCGACCGGCACGCTGTCGGGCGGCGAGGCGCAGCGCACCAAGATGATCCGCCACCTCGGGTCGTCGCTCACCGACGTGACCTACGTGTTCGACGAGCCGACGGTCGGGCTGCACCCACACGACATCGCGCGGATGAACGACCTGCTGGTGCACCTGCGCGACAAG
>DASUMF010000358.1:0-5461 GCA_036277835.1 Acidimicrobiia bacterium | reverse complement strand
CGAGACGGTGACCGACCGCGTCGCGGCGCTCCAGGCGATCGCGGCGAGCCACCGCCGGCATGGTCACGTCCAGGAGGTGATCGTCCAGAACTTCCTGCCCAAGGCGGGCACCTCGATGACGAAGCACCCGCCGTGCGACCGCGACGAGTTCCTCTGGGCGATCGCGGTCGCCCGGCTCGTGCTCGGCCCCGACATGCACCTGCAGGCGCCGCCCAACCTCTCCGACCCCGACGAGCTCGCGGCCCTCGTGGCCGCCGGCATCGACGACTGGGGTGGTGTCTCCCCCGTCACCGCCGACCACGTGAACCCCGAACGTCCCTGGCCCTCGCTCGACGCCCTGCGCGACGCCACCGAACGTGCGGGCAAGACGCTCGCCCCGCGCCTCACCGTCTACCCCGAGTACGTGCGTGCGCCCGAGCAGTGGCTGCACGCCGACGTCCGCTTCCCCGTGCAACAGCTCTCCGACCTCGAAGGCCTCGCGCGCGACGACAACTGGGCCGCGGGCGGCGAGCACGATCCGCCGGTGCTGCTCGACGCCGCGTCGGCGCGCACGGTGCCGCTCCGCCCGTCGGCGTCGCTGGCGTCGCCGATCGACGAGGTGCTCGGCGGTGTCGCGGCGGGCGAAGAGGTCGGCGTCGACGAGATCGTCACGCTGCTCTCGGCACGCGGTAACGAAGTGGCACGCGTCGCCGCAGTCGCCGACCAGCTGCGTCGCGACACGGTGGGCGACGTCGTCACCTTCGTGCGCACCCGGAACATCAACTACACGAACATCTGCACGTTCAAGTGCCGCTTCTGTGCGTTCTCGAAGGGTCCGCTCTCGCTCAACCTGCGGGGCACGCCGTACCTCCTCGAGCTCGACGAGATCCAGCGGCGCGTGATCGAGGCGGTCGACTGCGGCGCCACCGAGGTGTGCCTCCAAGGGGGCATCCATCCCGACTTCGACGGCGACTACTACCTCTCGGTCGCCCGCGCGGTGAAGGAAGCGGCGCCGTCGATCCACCTGCACGGCTTCACCGCGCTGGAGGTCACCGAGGGTGCCCGTCGCCTGGGCATGCCGCTGCGCGAGTACCTCACGCTGGCGAAGGAGGCCGGGCTCGCGTCGCTGCCCGGCACCGCCGCCGAGATCCTCGACGACGAGGTGCGGGCCGTCATCTGCCCCGACAAGGTGAACACCGAGGAGTGGCTCGAGGCGCACCGCGTCGCGCACTCGGTCGGGCTGCGCTCGAACGTCACGATCATGTTCGGCTCGGTGGAGCGACCCGTGCACGTGGCGCGTCACATCGTGCGCACCCGCGACCTCCAGAAGGAGACGGGCGGGTTCACCGAGTTCGTGCCGCTGCCGTTCGTGCACATGGGCAGCCCCATCTACCTCCAGGGACGTTCGCGTCGCGGGCCCACGATGCGTGAGGTGCTCGTGCTGCACGCGGTCGGGCGCATCGCGTACCACGGGTGGATCGACAACGTGCAGGTGTCGTGGCCGAAGGTGGGCGTCGAGGGTGCTCGCCAGGCACTTCTCGCGGGGTGCAACGACCTCGGTGGCACGCTGATGGACGAGAACATCTCCCGTGCCGCCGGCGCGAGCCACGGCCAGGAGCTCGACGACGCCGACTTCCACCACATCGCCGACCCGCTCGGCCGCCCACTCGAGCAGCGCACCACGCTCTACGGGCGGGTGAGCACAGTCGGCAAGCGACTCCGCCCACCGCCCGAACCGCACGAGCACGGCGCTTCGGAGCCGGGCGCGCCGACGGCGGGCGTGCCGGTCACCCTCACGGCGCGGGTCCCGGTGACCCTCGGCGGCGCAGCCGACCGCACCGACTCGTGAGCCGCCTCGACGTCGTCGGGATCGGCAACGCGCTGGTCGACGTACTGAGCCACGAGGCCGACGCGTTCATCGCGTCGCACGGCCTCGAGAAGGGCGCGATGACCCTCATCGACACCGCGCGCGCCGAGGAGCTCTACGCCGCGATGGGCCCGTCCACCGAGATCTCGGGAGGCTCGGCGGCGAACTCGATGGTCGGCATCGCGTCGTTCGGGGGCGCCTCGGCCTTCATCGGCCGCGTGAACGACGACCAGCTCGGCGCCGTGTTCGGTCACGACATCAGGGCGGCCGGTGTGGAGTTCACCACCAAGCCGGCGGTCGACGGCGAGCCGACCGGTCGCTGCCTGATCATCGTCACGCCCGACGCGCAGCGCACGCTCAACACGTTCCTCGGCGCGTCGTCGCGCCTCGGCCGTCCGCAGCTCGATCCTGACACCATCGGTCGCGCCCAGGTGCTGTTCCTGGAGGGCTACCTGTGGGACGAGCCCGACGCCAAGGACGCGTTCCGCCACGCCGCGCAGGTCGCGCACGACGCAGGGAACCGGGTGGCGTTCACGCTCTCCGATTCGTTCTGCGTCGATCGCCACCGCGCCGAGTTCGTCGATCTCATCGAGCACCACGTGGATGTGCTCTTCGCGAACGAGGCGGAGATCACCTCGCTCTACGAGGTCGCCGAGTTCGACGACGCGCTCCAGCACGTGGCGCGCCAGTGTGAGATCGCCGCGCTGACCCGGAGTGAGAAGGGCGCGGTGATCGTGACCCGCGACGAGGTGCACGTGATCGACGCCCACCCGGTCGAGCGCGTCGTCGACACCACCGGCGCGGGCGACCTGTTCGCGGCCGGGTTCCTCTTCGGGCTGACCCACGGCTACGACCTCGGCACCGCCGGTCGCCTCGCCGCGCTCGCGGCGGCCGAGGTGATCAGCCACCTCGGCGCGCGTCCCCAGACGTCGCTCGCTGAGCTGGGCGCGTCGCTGCTCGACCGGTGAGCCCGAAGCGACCCCGCGCGCCGCGGTACCGCACCGGCGATCGCGAGCTCGACGCGTCGGTGGCCGAACTCGTCGACCGCATCGCCGATCCCGACGACGCCGACCTGATCTTCGAGCTCGTCGTCTCCGCCTTGCGCCTGGCGCGCGACCACGCCGATCGCGGCGACCTGAAGATCGCCAACGCCGCGCTGAAGGAGATGCGTCACTCCTTCCACGTGTTCGCGCCGTACCGCCTGGCGCGCAAGGCCGCCATCTTCGGCTCCGCCCGGACCTTGCCCGACGACCCCCTCTACCTCCACGCACGTGATCTCGCGGCCGCGCTCGCCGCGCTCGACTGGATGGTCGTCACCGGTGCGGGACCCGGGATCATGGAAGCCGGGATCGAGGGCGCAGGTCCCGAGCACGCGTTCGGCGTGAGCATCAAGCTCCCGTTCGAGGCCACCACCAGCCAGTTCTTCGACGGCGACCCCAAGCTCGTGAACTTCCGCTACTTCTTCACCCGGAAGCTCGCGTTCATCAAGGAGTCGGATGCGTTCGTGCTGCTGCCCGGCGGCTTCGGCACGCTCGACGAGGCGTTCGAGCTGCTCACCCTGCTGCAGACGGGCAAGGCGCAGCCCGCGCCGGTGGTGCTGCTCGACACGCCGGGCGGCACGTACTGGAAGCAGTGGGAGGGGTTCGTCACCGCGGAGCTGCTCGCCACGGGCTACGTGTCGGGCGACGACCTGCGCCTCGTGCACGTCACCGACGACGTCGACGACGCGGTGCGGGAGATCCTCGCCTTCTACCGCAACTACCACTCGTTGCGCTTCGTCGACGGACAGCTCGTGCTCCGGTTGCACGAGCTCCCCGACCCGGCGACGTTGACCGCACTGTCCGACGAGTTCGACGACATCGTCGTGCGGGGTGCCATCGAGGCGATCCCCACCACCAAGGCCGAGCTCGACGACGCCGACCACGTCGAGCTGCCGCGCCTCGCGTTCCGGTTCGACCGGCGCGGCTGGGCGCGCCTGCGGATGCTGATCGACCGGCTCAACGAGATCGGGCCCGCACCGGGCGGCTGAGCACCGGCCGAACGGAGCGCCACGCGAAACTCGGCGCGCGAACTCGGGTGCGCGTCGTCAGTCGAACGACGGTTGCCCGCCGAGCGCGGTCACGGCGCGGGCGATCGCTCGCCGGGCCTGCAGGAAGCGCTTCTCGTCGGCCAACGCATCCGCATCGCCGTCCTCGGTGGCGGCGCGGAGCCGCTCGAACGCGAGATCGCGGAGCTCCTCCTCGATCGACTGCAGCCGCTCCACGAGGTGGTCGGTGTCGTGCGTCGTCATCGCGTGGTCGTCTCCTCGCCGATCGGATGTGCGGGGCCCTCGAGTGCGCTCTGGGCGAGCGCGTCCTGGGCGAGTGCGCCCTGGGCGAGCGCGTCCGCCAGCAGCTCGGCCGGGTGTCGCACGTCGAGCCCGGCCGCGCCCAGGTGCATCGAGCAGCCGGGGTTCGCCGAGGCCACGAGGAGTGCACCCCCTGTGCTGCCCGCCGCGCGGATCGCGGCCACCTTGCGATCGCGGATCTCGCTCGCGAGCTCGGGGTGGAACACGGCATAGGCGCCGCCGGCGCCGCAGCACAGCCCGTCGTCGGCGGTCTCTCGGCAGTCGTACGCACCCCCGAGGACCGAGCGGACCGCACCGTGCGCCCGTTGCACGTGGCGCAGATGGCACGGATCCTGCACGACGACGGTGCGACCGGTGTCGCGCAGCGGGAGCGGCGGCTGCTCCCCCACCCACTCCGAGAAGTCGCGCACCCGAGCCGCGAACTCGTGCGCCTCGACGGTGCCGAGGAGGTGCCCGTAGTCCTTCATCGCCGCGCCACACCCCGCGCTGTCGACGACGACCGGGCCGTCGCCGGGCATCGACCGGATCGCCCGTCGGGCGAGGCGGCGCGCCTCGTCGATGCGTCCGGCGTGCACGTGGAGCGCGCCGCAGCAGTCGCCACCCGCGCCGGGGAGGCCGACGCGCGCGCCCGCCGTGCGCATCACCCGTGCTGCGGCGCGGTGCACGTCGCGCTGCCACGCGTCCATCACGCATCCGGGGAAGAGGAACACGTCGGGGTCGACGTCGGCGACCAACGGGGTGCGCAGCGAGCGTCGTGTGAGGCGCGGGATGCCGAAGCGCCGTGGCACCAGCCGGAGTCGCTGCCCGAGCCAGAGCACCCAGGTGAGGGCGAGGAGCAGCCCGTGCCGCGGGAGCACCAGCACGTACGCCGCCCACTCGGCCAGCCGCCGGAACGCACCGGTGGGCGCGGTGCCCGCGGTCGGGTGCTCGTGGAGCGCCTCACGCGCGCCCTCCATGAGGTGGCCGAAGGGCACGCCCGACGGGCACGCGGCCTCGCAGCCTCGGCACTGCACGCACAGCTCCATCGCGTCGCGGAACGCGGCATCGAGCGGAGCGCCGTCGAACTCGACGGCGCGCATCGCCGCGATCCGACCGCGCGGCGAGGCGAGCTCCAGCCCGGTGACGCGGTAGGTCGGGCAGTGCGGGAGGCACAACCCGCATGCGACGCAGCTCACCAGCTCGTCCTCGGACACCGGGAGCACGCCGTGGCGCACGAGCGGACCGATCTCGACGTGCAGTTGAGCGTCAGCCACGGGAACCCTCGAGGT
>DASUMF010000357.1:0-2959 GCA_036277835.1 Acidimicrobiia bacterium | reverse complement strand
TCCAGTCGCGGTGCGCGTGCGCCGCGGCCTCGACCCGTCCGCCGGCGAACAGGCGGAGCCGGATGCGATCGGCGATCTCGAGCCCGACCTGCTTGCGGGTGTCGTTCACGATCCGGATGACCTCGCGGGCGGTGCCTTCGGCGCGCAGCGCGTCGTCGAGCGCGGTGTCGAGCGCGACCGCGTAGCCGTCGCCCTGCGCCAGCGCCAGCTCCTCGTGCGCGCGGGCTCGCACCTCGACGTCGGCGGGCTCGAGCGGGATGACGTCGCCGCCGGCGAGCACGAGGGGGAAGGTGCCGGTGTCGTCGAGGGCGCGGAGCACCGACGCAGGGTCGGCGGCGGCGAGCGCGTCCTTCACCAGCGGCATGCGCTTGCCGACCTTGGGTCCGAGGGTGCGGAAGTTGGGGAGCACCGCGTGGTCGAGCAGGCCTTCGAGGTCGGTGACGTGCTCGACCGACTTCACGTTGAGCGCGTCGGCGATCTCGCGGACGACCTCCGCCGTGAAGCGCGCCCCGCCGGGCACCATCACGATCGCGCGGCGCAACGGCTGGCGGACCTTCATCTTCGACTCGGTGCGCGCCGAGAGCCCGAGCGACACGACTTCACGGGCTCGCGCGATCTCCGCTTCGAGCTCGGGATCGATGGCGGCGTCGTCGACCGCCGGCCAGTCGGCGAGGTGCACCGACTCGTCGGTCGCCGCAAGGGCGCGGTGGAGCTCGTCGGCGAGGAACGGCGTGAAGGGCGCCAGCAGCAGCGCGAGGGTGGACAGCGCCTCGTGCAACGTGGCGTGGGCCGCGGGGTCGTCGCTGTTCCAGAACCGCGAGCGCGACCGGCGGACGTACCAGTTCGAGAGATCGTCGACGCACGACTCGAGCGCCTGCGCGGCGTGCAGCGCGTCGAACTCCTCCAACGCGTCGGTGACGGTGCGCACCGTCGAGTGCAGCCGCGATCGGATCCAACGGTCGAGGACCGCGGTCGGCGCCGGAGGCGGTGCGTCATTCGACGACGGCTCCCAGCCGTCGAGGTTCGCGTAGGTGACGAAGAAGCGGTACGTCTCCCAGAGCGTGACGAGGACCCGCCGCGTCGACTCGTCGATGCCCGTCTCCGACACGCGCTTCACCGTCCACGGTGAGCTGGTCGACGCGAAGTTCCAGCGCAGGGCGTCGGCACCACGAGAGTCGAGGATCGTCCACGGGTCGATGACGTTGCCCCGCGACTTCGACATCTTCTGGCCGTCCTGGTCGACGAGCAAGCCGAGGCACAGCACGTTGCGGTACGGCGCGCGTCCGAACACGAGCGTGTTCACCGCGAGCAGCGAGTAGAACCACCCGCGGGTCTGGTCGATCGCCTCGCAGATGAAGTCGGCCGGGAAGCGCCGCTCGAGGTCTTCCGCGTGCTCGAACGGCGCGTGGAACTGCGCCGCGGGCATCGAGCCGGAGTCGAACCACGCGTCGAGCACCGGCTCCACGCGCAGCGCGCGCCCGCCGCACGCCGTGCAGTGGATGACGACGTCGTCGACCGCGGGGCGATGGAGGTCGAGCTCGCCGAGGTCGCGCCCGGCGCGCTCCGACAGCTCGGCCACCGATCCGATGCAGTCGTCGTGTCCGCACTGCTCGCAGCGCCAGACGGGGAGGGGGGTGCCCCAGAACCGGTCGCGCGAGAGCGCCCAGTCGACGTTGTTCTCGAGCCAGTCGCCGAAGCGCCCGTGCTTGATGTGCTCGGGGTGCCACGTGACCTGCTCGTTCTCGGCCAGCAGCTGGTCGCGGTGCGCCGAGGTGCGCGCGAACCAGGTGGGCTTGGCCCAGTAGATGAGAGGCGTGCCGCAGCGCCAGCAGTGCGGGTACGAGTGCGTGTAGTCGACGACCTTCACCACGAGCCCGGCGGCGGTGAGGTCCTCGATGATCGCGGGGTCGGCGTCCTTGACGAACGTGCGCCGGTACGGGACGCGCTCGTCGACGAACGTGGCCGCGGGCCCGACCGGGTTGAGCATCCCCAAGCCCTCGCGCTCCGCGACGTCGCGGTCGATCTCGCCGAACGCGGGCGCGAGGTGCACGATGCCCGAACCGTCGTCGAGGGTCACGAAGTCGTCGGCGACCACTCGTCCGGTGTCGACATCCGATGCGTCGACGTCGTCGAGGGGCAACAGCTCGAACGGCCGCCGGTAGCGCAACCCGACGAGGTCGGCCGCCGCGACGGGACCGACGACGCGCACGTCACCGGGCACGCCGTCGCCGAGGACGTCGTCGACGCGCGCAGCAGCGAGGACGAGATCACGGGATCCGTCACCCAGGCTGACCCGGACGTAGTCGACCGCGGGCCCGACGGCCGCGCCGACGTTCGACACGAGCGTCCACGGCGTGGTGGTCCACACGAGGAGGTCGAAGTCGGCCTCGACGACCGGGAAGCGCACGTACACCGACGGTTCGGTGACGTCGCGGTAGGCGCCGGGCTGGCCGAGCTCGTGGCTCGAGAGCGCGGTGCCGCACCGTCCGCAGTAGGGCACGACCTTCGCGCCCTCGTAGATGTCGCCGTGGTCCCACATCTGGCGGAATTGCCACCAGACGCTCTCGATGAACTCGTTCGACAGCGTCCAGTAGGCGTCGGTGGTGTCGAGCCACATCCCGATGCGCGAGGTGAGCGACGACCAGTCCTCGACGTAGCGGTGCACCGAGTCGCGGCACCGCTGGTTGAACTCGGCGATGCCGAAGTCCTCGATCTGGTGCTTGCTGGTGATGCCCAGCTCCTTCTCGACCTCGACCTCGACCGGCAGGCCGTGGCAGTCCCAGCCCGCCTTGCGGGCGACGTGGCGGCCCCGCATGGTGTGGAACCGGGGGTAGAGGTCCTTGAACAGGCGGGCCCACACGTGGTGGATCCCGGGGCGCCCGTTCGCGGTGGGCGGGCCTTCGTAGAACACCCACTCCGGGGCGCCCGCCCGCCGGCGCAGGCTCTCGGCGAAGACGTC
>DASUMF010000356.1:0-2353 GCA_036277835.1 Acidimicrobiia bacterium | reverse complement strand
CATTCTCATGAGCCCCTCCGGCGTACAGCGGACAAGTGACCGAACGTGAGCATCCACGATGTGTCGACCACGGAACGGCAGATCAAGAGGGATTTCGCCGGTCGGAGCCCAGGGTCACGTCGAGGAGCTCGAGCACGCGCGCCGCAGCCGCGGTGGCGTCGATCTCGGCCCCGGGGAGCACCAGCTCGGGCGCGAGGGGCGCCTCGTACGGGTCGTCGATGCCAGTGAACCCGGTGAGCTCGCCGGCACGCGCCTTGGCGTAGAGGCCCTTCGGGTCGCGCTGCTCGCAAACCTCGATCGGGGTGTCGACGAACACCTCGACGAACGCGAGGTCGGCGGCTGCGTGCAGCGCGCGGGCGTGGTCGCGGCCGGCGCGGTACGGGCTGATCAGTGGCACCACCGCGATCACGCCGGTGTCGGCGAAGAGGCGCGCGACCTCGCCGACGCGGCGCACGTTCTCCTCGCGGTCGGCGGCGGAGAAGCCGAGATCACCGTTGAGGCCGTGGCGGAGGTTGTCGCCGTCGAGCGTCGCGCTGAGCACGCCGCGTGCGGTGAGCGCGGCGACGAGCGCGCTCGCGATGGTCGACTTGCCCGAGCCGGAGAGCCCCGTGAGCCAGACGGTGGCGCCGCGCACGTTGGCAGCGGCCCAGCGTTCCGCGCGCGGCACCTCGCTCTCGTGCCACACGACGTTCGGGCTCGACGCGGGAGTCGACGAGCCGGCACCGGCCGACGTCATGTCGTGCTACGCGGTCGCGCCGAGCACCATGCCCGCGCCGACGGTCTCGAACGTGCCCTCGTCGACGAGGATGAAGCTGCCGGTGACGCGGTTGCGGCGGTACTCGTCGACGAACAACGGCACCGCGGTGCGGATGCTCACGCGGCCGAGGTCGTTGAGCGCCAGCGCACCGGCGCTGTCGTCGCGGTGCAGGCTGTTCACGTCGAGGCGGTACTGCAACGCCTGCACCCGCGCCTTCGCGGTGCGGGTGGTGTGCTTGATCGCATAGGTCGCACCGGCGCGCAGCGGCTGCTCGCTGAACCAGCAGATCATCGCGTCGAGGTCCTGGGTGACGATCGGCATGTTGGCCGGACGGCTCAGCATGTCGCCCCGGCTCACGTCGATGTCGTCGGCCAGGCGCACGCTGACCGACATCGGGGGGAACGCCTCGTCGAGCGGGCCGCCGAACTCGTCGATCCCGGCGATCGTCGTGCGGAACCCGCTCGGGAGCACCACCACCTCGTCGCCGGGGCGCAGGATCCCGCTCGCCACCTGGCCCGCGTAGCCGCGGTAGTCGTGGTGGTCGTGGCTCATCGGGCGGATCACGTACTGCACGGGGAAGCGCGTGTCGATGAGGTTGCGGTCGCTGCCGATGTAGACGTGCTCGAGGTGGTGCAGGAGCGTCGGGCCCTCGAACCACGGTGTGTTCGGCGAGTGCTCGATCACGTTGTCGCCGTGCAGCGCGGACACCGGCACGAACGTGAGGTCGTCGATCTCGAGCTTGCTCGCGAACCCGGTGAAGTCGTCGCAGATCTCGTCGAAGCGCTCCTGCGAGTAGTCGACGAGGTCCATCTTGTTCACGCACAGCACGAGGTGCTTCACCTGGAGCAGCGACGCGATCACCGCGTGACGGCGCGACTGCTCGAGCACACCCTTGCGCGCGTCGATCAGCACCAGCGCGAGGTCGGCGGTCGACGCGCCGGTCACCATGTTGCGCGTGTACTGCACGTGGCCCGGCGTGTCGGCGATGATGAACTTGCGGCGCGGGGTCGCGAAGTAGCGGTACGCGACGTCGATGGTGATCCCCTGCTCGCGCTCGGCGCGCAGGCCGTCGGTGAGCAGCGCGAGGTTGGTGTAGTCGAAGCCCTTGTCGCGGCTCGTGCGCTCGACCGCTTCGAGCTGGTCCTCGAAGATCTGCTTCGTGTCGAGCAGGAGCCGCCCGATGAGCGTGCTCTTGCCGTCGTCGACCGACCCCGCCGTCGCGAACCGCAGCATCTCGGTCATCAGAAGTAGCCCTCGCGCTTGCGGTCCTCCATGGCGGCGTCGCTGATGCGGTCGTCGGCGCGCGTGGCGCCGCGCTCGGTGAGCTGCGCGCTGGCGACCTCGGCGATGATGTCGTCGAGGGTGGTGGCGGTGGACTCGATCGCGCCGGTGCAGGTCATGTCCCCGACGGTGCGGAAGCGCACCGACGCCTCGAACGGCTCCTCCTCGGGCAGCCGCTCGACGAAGTCGGAGACGGCGTAGAGCATCCCGTCGCGGCGGAAGACCTCGCGCTCGTGCGCGAAGTAGATCGACGGCAGCTCGAGCCCCTCCGCGCGGACGTAGCCCCAGACGTCGAGCTCGGTCCAGTTGGAGATC
>DASUMF010000355.1:0-3256 GCA_036277835.1 Acidimicrobiia bacterium | reverse complement strand
GTCGCCTCGTCGGCACCGCGACCGACTTCGAGCGACTCGGATGGGAGGACGCACACCCGGGACTGCTCGTCGGGCCCGGCGGCCGCGCCGCGATCCACGGCGGTGCGATGCGTGGGAACCACCACGGCGTGACGGCACGGGGTGCGGAGCGGGTCGACCTCCGCGACGTCACGGTGGCGAGGAGTCGCGGCACGGGCATCCTGCTCCGGGGGCCGTGCGGCACGGTGGCACTGCGCGGCGTGGTGAGCCGTGAGAACGCCGCGAGTGGCGTGAAGATCGACGATGCCTGCACCGGCGTGGCGATCGACGGCGCGAGCGTCAACCGCAACGCTCGCAGTGGCATCGACGTCGCCGACAGCGACGGGGTGTCGGTGCGGCGCGCGCAGGTGTGGGACAACGAGACGGGCGTGGTGCTGCGCGGCGCCGCGCACGCCACGCTCGCGGGCAGTCAGGTGAGTGCCAACCGCAGCGACGGCGTGCTCGTGAACGCGCCGGCGGGAGGCGTGCGCGTGCTGCGAGGCCGTCTCGACCACAACGCGCGAGCGGGGATCTACCTCAACCAGGGCCAGGCGACCGTCGGTCGCCGGACGCGCATCGTCTCGAACGAGACGGGCGTGCGCGTCACCGACCCGACGGTTGTGGTGTCGGTCGCCGACAGCCTGGTCACCCGCAACGTGAAGGACGGGTTCAGCCTCGTCGGCGCCGGTGGGGTGACGCTCACGCGCAACCGCGTGCTCGACAACGGTGCGGCGGCGTTCTCAGTCGACGTTCCCGGCGTGTCGGCCCCGCTCCTCGCCGGCAACCGCATCGACGACGCGGTCACCGAACGGGTGCGCTCGCCGGAGACGGACCCGACGTGACCCGTCGACTCGGCGTCCGCTGGCTCGCGGCGATCGGCATGCTCGCCTCGGCGACGGTCGGTGCCTTCCCGACGGTCGCGCGCGGCGCCACCCCCACCGACCTCTGGGTCGACCAGGCGACTGCAGGCCGGGGCGACGGCTCGCAGCGTGCGCCGTTCCGCACCATCGGCGCCGCGATCGCGCGGGCCGCTGCGGGCACGAGCATCCACGTCGCCGCCGGCACGTACCGGGAAGCGCTCGTCGCCCGGGCCGACGGTCGCGCCGACGCGCCGATCGTGCTCGCCGGCGCGCCGGGTGCGGCGCTGCTGGGCGACGCGGAGCACTCGAACCGCGGCCTCGAGGTGCGCGGCGACCACTGGCAGATCGAAGGGTTCGACGTGAGCGGCCAGGACGTCGGCGTGTGGGTCCAGGGCGCCACGGGCGTGGTGCTCCGCAACAACGACATCCACGACACACAAGGCGAGTGCGTGCGCATGAAGTACTTCACGACCCGCTCGGTGATCGAACGCAACCGGATCCACGACTGCGGCCTCGAGGACTTCGAGGGTGACGGCGACGGCAAGAACGGCGAGGGGATCTACATCGGGACCGCCCCCGAGCAACTCGATCGCAACCCGACCGCCCGGACCGACGTGTCGGCGCGCAACGTGGTGCGCGACAACGTGATCGTGACGCACGGCAACGAGTGCGTCGACATCAAGGAGGGGGCGATCCGCAACGTCGTCGAGCACAACGAGTGCTCGGGACAGCGCGATCCGGACTCCGCGGGCTTCGACGCGCGGGGAGGACGCAACGTGTTCCGCTTCAACGTGTCGACGGGCAACGTGGGCGCGGGTGTGCGGCTGGGGGGTGACACACCGTCAGACGGTCGTGCCAACGACGTGATCGGCAACGTGCTCGTCGACAACGGCGGCTGGGGGATCAAGGCGATGCGCACACCGCAGGGAACGGTGTGCGGGAACGTGATCTCCGGCAACGCCGACGGCGCCATCAACGTCGACGAGGTGACCAACCCGTCGTGCCCGTACGCCCTCGCGACGCCAGGACCGCGGCAGTGAAGGTCTCGCCCAGCCGGTCGCGCGCGCCTCCGGTGCGCCGTACGGCGCGATCGCGGAGCGGGGAGCGATCGGTGGGGGGTTCCGGGCAGGGAAGCAGCCACTGGTCCAGGAGGCACAGCACATGAGCAGGGCAGTCATCGTCGGGTCGGGCGTCGTGGGAACGGCGACCGGCATGGGATTCCAGAGCACCGGGCACGCGGTGCAATTCGTCGACATCAACCAGGAGCGCGTCGACCAGCTCCGCCGAGAAGGGTTCGCAGCCAACACCGCGATCGATCTGTCGGGCGCGTCGGCGTTCGTGTTCCTGACGCTTCCCACACCGAACGCCGGGAACCGCTTCGAGCTCTCCGCGTTCCGGGCCGGGACGGAAGCGGTGGGTGCTGCCTTGCGCGGCGCGACCACGTTCCACACCGTGGTCGTGCGCTCGACCGTGCCACCGGGAACGTGCGAGGGACTGGTGCAGCCGATCCTCGAGGAGGTGTCGGGGCGGCGCGCCGGCGTCGACTTCGGGCTCGCGTCGAATCCCGAGTTCCTCCGGGCCGCGTGTGCGCGTGAGGACTTCCTGATGCCGTGGATGACGGTGATGGGCGCGCGGAGCCGCCGCACGATCGAGCGGCTCCTCGAGCTCTACCAGGGCTTCGGGGGCGAGGTGCGCACGTTCTCGAACCCGGCGGAGGCCGAGTTCGTGAAGTGCGCGCACAACCTCTACAACGCGACGAAGATCAGCTTCTGGAACGAGATGTGGCGGGTGGCCCGCCACGCGTCGGTCGACCTCGACGGGATCTCCAAGACGGTGGCGCTGTCGGCCGAGGGCTCGTTCAACCCGGAGTACGGGATCCAAGGTGGGAACCCGTACGGCGGGGCCTGCCTGCCGAAGGACACACGCGGGTTCCTCGGGTACGCGCGGGAGCTCGGGCTCGAGATGCCGTTGCTCGAAGGCGTGATCGAGGTCAACGAGGGACTCGCGGCCGAGGTGCTCGACGCGCCGGAGCCGCGGGTGTCGTCGGCGGGGGAGACGATCGATCTGCGCGACAACCACGCCGGCGTGCAGTGATGCGCGCCGTCGTGCTGGTGGGAGGGCGCGGCACGCGGCTGCGTCCGCTCACCGAGACCATTGCCAAGCCACTGCTGCCCGTCGGGTTCGAGCCGATCCTCGGACGCGTGCTCGGTGCACTTCGCGACGCGGGGGTCGACGAGGCGGTGCTGTCGCTCGGCTATCGCCCCGACGACTTCACGGCCGCGTTCCCCGACGGCGTCTGCAACGGTGTTCGCGTGCGCTACGCCGTCGAGCCGCAGCCGCTCGGCACCGGCGGTGCGATCCGGTTCGCCGCCGAGACG
>DASUMF010000354.1:0-3257 GCA_036277835.1 Acidimicrobiia bacterium | reverse complement strand
CCACCGTCGATGTGCTGTAGGTCTGGGTGATCCCGAGCGCCCGCTTGAGCTGGCTCGCCGCCCACGTGCCCATCGGGTCGCTGAAGCCACCGCTGCCCATGAAGGTCGCGACCGACCCGGGGCCGTACGTGTCGATCACGGCCTGCAGTCGCGCCGCGGCGTCGTCGATGCCCTCGTCGATCGACACCGCGCGGACGTCGTGGCCCTGACGGACGACTGCGCCGGTCAGGCGATCGTCGTCGTGGACGGCGGCGAGGCCACGGCCCTTCGGGCACACGTAGCCCTGCGAGACGGGATCATCGGCATCGCCCCGCACCGACACGACACGACCGTCGTCGACCGTCACGACGATGCCGCACGTCGCGAGACAGATGCGACAGAAGCTCCGTTGTTCGGTGATCACGGTCGCACCCTCGTCAGCGCTGGTTCGAGCCCGCACCCGAGTGCGCGAGCGCGAGGTCGGCGTCGAGTGCGCGGCCGAGCTCGTCGAGGTCGACCGGGTCCGCCGGACGGTTGAAGCCCGAACGCTGGTGGAAGTGCTCCACCAACGCCTCGTCGACGTCGGCGCCGTCGAGGAGATCGGGCGCGGGGCCGATGCGCGCCGCGACGTCGGCCAGGTGCGCGCCGTCGAGCCCGTAGGCGCGGATGGCGTTCTCGCCGAGGATCTGGCGCACCTCGGGCTCGGGGACGCCGGAGAACGCGACGCGGATCCAGTCGGCCGTGTTCGGCCAGATCCCCTCCCAGTGCGGGTAGTCGACGCCGAACAGCAACTGGTCGACACCGATCTCGTGACGCATCTCGACCTCGGCGCGGTGGATCGACGACGGGGCGACGACCACGTGGCGCTCGTAGTACTCGCGTGGCGACCGCGCGAGCGCGACCTCACTGGCGGCGAGGTGCGCGTCGATCTGGTCGAGGGTCGCGGGCACCCAGTCGGCGCGGATCTCGGTGAGCGCGAGGCGCAGCCCCGGGTGACGGTCGAACACGCCGCCCGCCATGAGCAACCAGAGCGGCCGCCGCGTGACGAGGTCGAGGCGCAGCGGCGAGTCGTCGGACATCTCCATCGCGTTCACGAGCTCGATGGTGTCTTCGAACGAGCGCTCGTCGCCGAGCGTCGTGCCCGACATCTGACGCAGCTTCTCGAGCAGGTCGAAGAACCCGCCCTGACGCTGGCCCCACCCGGCGTGCACCGACACGACGAGCCCGAGCTCCGCGCATGCTGCATAGAAGGGGTCGAAGTACGCGTCGTGCAGCGACGGCAGCGCGGGGTCGAGCACCGAACCCGGGAGGCTCACCGACACGAAGCCGTGCTCGGCAACCCACCGGAGCTCGGCGATCGTCTCGTCGAGGTCGACGCACGGTCCCGGGTCGGCGACGCCGAAGAGCCGTCCGCCCGATGCGCCCATGAAGTCGGCGAGCCACCGGTGGTACGCGCGCGCACCTGCCGCGCGCAGCTCGGGGGAGCACGGGCGGTTGATGTGGCCGAAGAACGGCGACGTCGAGCACTGCGTGCCGTAGTGGATCAACTCGCCCGCGATCCCCTCGGCGTCGAGCTCACGCATGCGCAGCTCGACGTCCCACGCGCCGAACTCAGCGGCCGCCGCCACCGCACCTCGACGGTCGAAGACGGCCATCGCCTCGTCGGTGGGGTGCGCGGCCCGGCCCGCGACGGTGAGGTACTCCTCGTTCTCGTCGCGCAGCGCGTCGAGGTCGTCCCAGAAGCGACGCTCGAGGTACGGGCGGTACGTCTCGATGTCGGCCCCGGCGTGACCATCAGCCGAGAAGATGACGAAGCGCTCCATGTGGGCCTCCATGCGGGCGTCCTGCAGCCGGCCGGGCATGCGGCCCGGCTGCCGGTCAACAGTGTTGGAACCCTACCCCGCCGTGCCATGATGACGCGGCGGGCGGCGGCCCCGCCGCAGCCGAGGACGAACGAGGGAGCGACACACCATGGCGACGTGGATCGAGGACTACCTGGGCGCCTGGGGAGGCACCGACGTCGAGAAGGTCGTCGAGTGGATGACCGACGACGTCGACTTCGAGGACGTGACGATGGGGCACCGCAACCAGGGCAAGGACCGCGTCCGGCGCTTCGTCGCCGCGTGCTTCGAGCAGGTGCCGGGGGCGCACTACGAGGTGATCGGCACCGCCGAGCTGGGCGACGCGTACTGGGTCGAGTGGATCATGCAACCGATGGGCGTGCGCGGCGCGTCGGTCGGTCGCACGCGCGACGGCAAGATCGCGTACAACCGCGACTACTGGGACGGCGCCAAGTTCCAGCCGGGCAAGTCGTGAGCGCGGCAGAGGATCGCACGGGTTGGCCGGAGCAGCCGGTGCTCACCGAGGCCGACGACGGCTGGCACGATCACTCGCCGCACTGGTGGGAGACCGAGACCGCGTGGTTCACGTTCAACGTGCCCGAGCGCGCGATGTGCGGTGGCCTGTACGTGAAGGCGCGGTCGGTGCAGGAGACCTGCGACGGCGGCGCCTGGGTGTGGGACGACTCGCCGGTCGGTGCGCGCTACGACGTCCAGCCGACGGGGTTGCCCTTCCCGAACCGCGGCGGTGACCTGCGCGACCTGCAGGCGCCGAACGGCGTGTCGATCACCATGCTCGAGCCGCTCATGAAGTACCACACCACGTACTCCGACCCCGGCCGCTTCGAGGCCGACCTCGTGCACGAGGGGATCGTGGCGCCGCACTCGCACCCGATCGGCGCGTGGCCCTACTGGAACTCGCGCCACCTCGATCAGACGATGCACACGACAGGCATGATCGTCCTCGACGGCGAGGAGATCCCGATCGACTCGTACACCATCCGCGACCGTTCGTGGGGCCCGCGGCCGGAGGGCGCCACGCCGCCGGAGAAGAAGCTCGAGCGTGGTGCGTGGCAGTTCAACCCGAAGCCGCCGCGCGCATCCTTGCCATACTCGATCGCGTACATGTACGCCGCGCAGGACTCGCAGGAGGCGTGGCTCGTGGGCACCAGCCCGCTGCTCGAGAACGGCGAGCTGTCCGACGAGATGGATCCGGGCGCCGGGTACCTCGTGCGCGGCGGGGTGTACGCGCCCCTCGTGCGCGCCTACCGCGAGACGGAGATCGATCCCGAGCGCAAGTGGGTGCGGCGCGTGCACATCGAGGGGGTCGACGCGCTCGACCGCAGTCTGTCGGTCGACGGCGAGCTGCTCTCACGGTGGGGCGAGCAGGACGCGAGCGGTGCGGGGTTCTTCCGGTGGACGTGGGACGGTGGCTGCGTC
>DASUMF010000353.1:0-2128 GCA_036277835.1 Acidimicrobiia bacterium | reverse complement strand
CACCTACAGCACCGAGTGGGTGATCGCCTGGTTGGCCGTCGCGCGCATCGGCGCGCTCGCGATGCCCTTCTCGAGCATCTACAAGCCCGCCGAGCTTGCCACCGTGATGCGCATCGGCGACGTGCACACGTTGCTCGTCGCGCCCGAGATGCTCGGTCACGACGTCCCGGCGATGGTCGAGGAAGCGATCCCCGCGCTCGCGGATGCCGACGGCTCGCGCGACCTCCTGCTCGACGAGTTGCCGTACCTCCGTCAGGTGCTGGTGTGGGGCGCGACCGATCGCGGGTGGGCGCGCCCGATCGACGTGCACGCGACGGGCGACCACCCGAGCGTGAGCGACGCGCTGTTCGACGCGGTGGAGGAGCAGGTCGTGCCGGCCGACTGGGCGCAGGTCACCTACACGTCGGGGAGCAGCGCGCTCCCCAAGGGCGTCGTGCACAGTCACGGCGCGATCGTTCGCACCACCGGCGCGCCGATGTGGCTGCTCGCCGGGGGCGCCCCGAACGACGATCCTCCGCCGCCGCCGTCGGTGTCGTTCTGCGCGTTCCCGTTCTTCTGGATCGGCGGCACGCTCGTGATCGGTGGTGCGATCCAACGCGGCACCACGCTGTGCTGCCTCCCGAAGTTCGAGCCCGGTGCAGCGCTCGACATGATGGAGCGCGAGCGGTGCGTGAGCGTGTCGGGTTGGACGTCGCTCGTGCAGGCGCTGCGCGGGCACCCGAGCTTCCCCGAACGCGACCTCTCGCACGTGCCGATGTTCCAGCCGAACATGGGGGGGCTCGTGCCCGTCGGGCCCGTGCCCGGCATCGCCGGTCACCGATCGATGAGCGAGCTGGTCGGCAACTGGGCGGGTTCGGAGCGCCACGCCATCGACCCCGACACGGGTGAGACGCTCGCGGATCTCGAGGAGGGCGAGCTCGTCGTCCGCGGCTTCGGGATGATGCAGGGCTACTACAAGCGAGAGCGCGAAGACACCTTCGATCCCGACGGCTGGCTGCACACCGGCGACCGCGTGTTCCTGCACGAGAACCGCGTGTACTTCGTCGGGCGGTTCTACGAGATGGTGAAGTCACAGGGCGCCAACGTCGCGCCGCGCGAGGTCGAGACGGTGCTCGAGGAATTCCCCGAGATCCAACACGCCTTCGTGTTCGGCACGCCGCATCCCACCATGGAGGAAGAGGTGTGCGCGGCGATCGTGCTCATGCCGGGTCAGCACATGACGGTCGACGAGATCCGCGAGCGGGCCGGCAAGCTCCTGTCGAGCTACAAGGTGCCGACGCGCTTCGAGTTCCTCGCCAGCGAGGACGACATCCCCTGGCTCGGCTCCGGTAAGCCCGACAAGCTCACCCTGCGCGACCGCCTCCTCGCGTCGGGCTGAGCGTCGACGTCGACCAGGCTCGGTCCGCGATACTCGCGGGATGCAGCCTCGCGTCTCCCTCATCACCCTCGGCGTCGCCGACATCGAGCGCGCACGGGCGTTCTACGAAGCGCTCGGCTGGGAGGGTGAGTCACCCGACGGCGAAGTCGTGTTCATGCAGGCCGGCGGCATGATCGTGGCGCTGTGGTCGCGCGAGCTCCTCGCCGCCGACAGCACGGTCGGCGACCCGGGTGGATGGGGTGGCGTGACCCTCGCCCACAACGTCGGCTCGCCGGCCGAGGCGGATGCCGTCCTCGCCGAGGCGGCCGCCGCGGGCGCCACGATCGGACGCCCCGGCGCGGCCACGCCGTGGGGCGGGTACTCGGGCGTGTTCATCGACCCCGACGGCCACCCGTGGGAGGTGGCGCACAACCCGGGCTGGTCGTTGCAACCGGACGGCTCGATCCGATTGCATTGAGTCATGAGCCCGCCGCAGTTCCGGGTGTCGGGGCCCGTGCTCGGCGCGCCGGACGTCACCGAGTTG
Source organism: Acidimicrobiia bacterium (assembly GCA_036277835.1). Classification (GTDB taxonomy): domain Bacteria; phylum Actinomycetota; class Acidimicrobiia; order IMCC26256; family DASPTH01; genus DASUMF01. The sequence continues at coordinate 227 of DASUMF010000353.1, read as the reverse complement.
ACCCGCTTCTACGAGCGGCTCCTCGGGTGGACGGTCGAGGAGCTCGAGGGCCCTCGGCCCGGGACGGGCGATCGATCCGGCGACGGGTGGTCACGCCTTCGCCCCGCCGACGGCAGCACGAAGATCGAGATCCAGTTCGAGGAGCATCACGAGCGCCCCGTGTGGCCGGGTGCGCCGGGCGAGCAGGGGATGCAGATCCACCTCGACATCTGGGTCGACGACTTGGA
>DASUMF010000352.1:0-9798 GCA_036277835.1 Acidimicrobiia bacterium | reverse complement strand
ACCGCTCCGGTGTGGTCGTCGGTGATCGGAACCGCGTTCGGCATCGTGGTGGTGGTGGCCGTTGCGCTGTTCAGCGCGAGCCTCGACCAGCTCGTGTCGCACCCTGCGGCGTACGGGTGGACGTGGGACTACGTGACGTCGGACACGACCGCGGCGCAGACGACTCCTGCGACGTGCGGCAACCTCGACACGCGCTTGACCACGATGAAGGGTGTTGCCGCGGTCGCGTCGATCTGCACGCTCGACCTCGATGTCGCGGGTCATCCGGTGTCGGGGTGGGGATACACCGACCTTCTCGGCCACATCGGCCCGACCATCGTGCGCGGTCGAGCGCCGAAGGTGCGCGACGAGGTCGCGCTGGGCGCAGACACGCTCGCGGCGGTTCATCGCCAGGTCGGTGACTCCGTGCGCATCACGGGGGCGCGTGGTCCGCTCCAGTTCCGGATCGTCGGGCAGACCCTGCTGAGCCGTCTCGGTGATCCCGAACCGCTGGCCGATGGCGCGGTGTTCACGGGTGCGGGAGCGGCGCGACTCGACAGCGCGAACTCGGACAACAGCAGTTGGAATCTCATCGTGCGGCTCGCGCCAGGCGCAGATCGATCCGACACGCTGGCGCGCCTCGACGCCATTTCGCGCGCCGACACGCCGCTACTCGGTGCGGCGCTCCCGGCCGAGATCGACCGGATACGACAGATCGACGCGCTCCCGATCGCGTTGGCCGCGTTCGTCGGCGTGGTCGCGCTCGCCGCGGTCGGGTTCGCACTCGTCACGACGGTCCGTCGGCGGCGTCGCGAGCTCGCGGTGCTGAAGACGCTCGGCTTCCGGCGCGGCCAGGTGCGCGCCACCGTCGCTTGGCACGCGACGACCGTTGCATTGGTCGGTCTCGTCGTCGGGATCCCGCTCGGACTGGTCGTCGGGCGGTTCCTGTGGCACGAAGTGGCGACCGAGCTCGGCGTGTCGACTGATCCGACCTGGCCAGTGCTCGCCGCCGCCGTACTCGTCCCCGTCGCTCTGGTGGCGGTCAACCTCATCGCGGCCGTTCCCGCTCGGAGTGCAGCGCGCACCCGACCGGCCGTGGTCTTACGATCGGAGTGACTGTGGCCACTCGCCTCGATCCCATCGAGCCGCTCGAGCTCACGACCATCCGCGACGACATCCGTCCGGCCCGCGTGTGGTCGTCGACGGCCACCGCGGCGATCGCGCTCGCCCTCGTCGCGCTGACCCTCGGCGTCGTGGCCGGTGTGGTCAGCGGCCACGACGCGCTCGGCCCCGGCCGCGTGCTCGGGCCGGTCGTCGTGGGCGTGTGGGCGGTGGCAGCGGTCTACATCGCGGCGCACCGCCCGCGCGAGCCGCTCGCCATCCTCGTGGCGTTCGCCGCGGTCGCTGGCGCGTTGGCCCTGCTCGGCGCCGCGCTGATCTCCCGCATCACCGCCACCGACGACGTCCGGCATTTCGGTGCCTTCCTGCGCGCGTTCGCGGTCGCTTTCCTCCCCGCGGTTGCGCTCCACCTCGCGCTGGCGCTGCCCGACGGCGTGCTCGCGTCACGTCCGCGCCGGATCGCGATGGCGCTCGGCTACCTCGGCGCGGTCGTCGCCGGCGCCCTGATGGTCGCGGATCGACCCGCGATCCGGCTCGGTCCTCTCGTCGTGCTCACCAGCGTCGCGGCGGTGGTCGGCGTCGTCGGGTACTTCGCAAGGTGTCGTGGTGCCCGCACTGCCCAGGACCGCGCGCGTCTCCAGTGGGTCGCGTGGGGCGTGGTGGTGGCCGTCGCCGTGTCGATCACCGCCGTCGTGCTGCACGAGCTCGTGGCCTGGCCCGACAGCGTGCGCGCGGTCGCGATCGCGTCGACCGTGCTGGTGCCCGTCGCACTCGCGCTGAGCTCGTCGGAGCGCATGGCGGTGCGCATCGACCGGCTGCTCGTGCACACGATCACCCTCGCTGGTCTCGTCGTGATGGTCGCAGGCTGCTACCTGCTCATCGTGCTCGGGCTCGGGCGGGAGCCGACCGGCGACGAGCAGACCCTGCTCGGGCTCTCGATGCTCGCGGCGGGCGTCGCCGCGGTGCTGTGGGTCCCGGTGCGCGAGCGGATCACCGAGGTCGCGACCCGGCGCGTCTACGGCGAGCGCCACGCGCCCGACGAGGTGCTGCGTACGTTCGGTAGCCGCCTCACTCGTGCCCTTCCGCTCGACGAGCTCTTGCTCCAGCTCGCGGAGTCGCTCAAGAAGACCATGACGCTCGACACCGCCGAGGTGTGGACACGCAGCGGGGCGCGGCTCGAGCGCACGGTCTCGGTGCCCGAGCGCGGGCATGCGTCGATCGCCATCGGCGGCGAGGCGGAGACCGTCGTCGCGCGCGCGGGCGTGTCGGGCGCAGCGTGGGCGCGCATCTGGCTCCCAGCGGTGCTGCTCGGGACCGACGACGAGATCCTGCGCGTCGCACCGATCACGAACACGGGCGAGCTCCTCGGCTTGATCGTCGTCCGGAGGCCCGACGGCGCGCTGTCGTTCGACGAGGACGACGACCAGGCGCTCACCGAGCTCGCCCGTCAGGTGGGGCTCGCCCTGCACAACGTGAAGCTCGACTCCGCCCTGCAGGAGTCGCTCGACGAGGTGCGCCGCCAGGCCGACGAGCTCCGCGCCTCACGTGCACGCATCGTCGAAGCCGGCGACGCGCAACGCCGTGCCATCGAGCGTGACCTGCACGACGGTGCCCAACAGCATCTCGTGGCCCTCGCGGTGAACGTGAACCTGGCCCGCCAGCTCGCCGATGCCGATCCGGAGACGACGAAGTCGATGTTGGAGCAGATCGGCCACGACCTCCAGGACGCGGTGCAGGAGCTCCGCAACCTCGCACACGGCATCTACCCACCGTTGCTGATGGACCGCGGCCTCCACGACGCGCTCACCGCCGCCGCGAGCCGGGCCGCGCTGCCGACCGAGGTGGAAGCCGACGACATCGGGCGGTACTCACCCGCGATCGAGGCCGCGATCTACTTCTGCTGCCTCGAGGCGCTGCAGAACGCGGCGAAGCACGCGGGCGCCGGCGCGGTCGCAACGGTCACCGTGCGCGAGGAGGAAGGTGCGCTGCTCTTCAGCGTCGCGGACGACGGCGCCGGCTTCGACCTCGCGTCGGGCGCCCAGCGCGGCCACGGCTTCGTGAACATGAGCGACCGGGTCGGCGCCATCGGAGGCTCGATCGTGGTGGAGGCGGCGCCGGGCGAAGGGACCACGGTGCACGGTCGCATCCCGCTGTCCGACTGAACGGTCGGGCTCGACGTCAGCTCGGCGAGTGGTCGGCCCAGATCTCGCGAATGACGTCGGGGCCGAAGCGTTCCTTGTGCACGTACGCCGCCGCGCCCGAGCCGTCGCGGTCGAACGGCAGGTCGTCGGCCTGGTAGGTGGAGAGGAGCATCACCACGGTGGCCGGTGCCGCCGCGGTGATCTGGCGGGTGGCCTCGATCCCGTTGATCCCGGGCAGGTTGATGTCCATGAGCACGAGGCCGGGCCGCAGCGTGCCGGCCATCTCGACGGCCTCCTCGCCGCTCTCGGCCTCGCCCACCACCTCGAACCCCGCCGTTGCAGCCACCACCGCATGCGCGGCGCGCCGGAACGGTGCTTGGTCATCGACGATGAGGACGGCGACGGGCTCGGCCACGCACCCATTCTCACACCGCGGCGCGGAACCACCCAGGGTGCCGCCACCCCCGACCGGGGTGCGGCTTACCCCCTGCTGGAGCCGGTCACTTCGGGCTGGTGTCGGCGAGATAGAGGAGCACCGCCTTGACGCGGCGGTGCACATCGGGTTCCTCCGAGAGCCCCAACTTCGAGAACACCGAGTTGATGTGCTTCTCCACTGCGCGCTCCGACAGCCCCAACGCGGCGGCGACCGACGCGTTGTTGCGACCCTGCGCCATCTCGCCGAGCCCGTCGAGCTCGCGCGGGGTGAGGAACTTCACGGGTGAGTCGGCGCGCGGCGAGCGCGCCGCGACGAGCGCCTCCACCACCTTCGGATCGATCACCGAGCCGCCGGCCGCGACCTCGCGCACCGCACCCGAGAGCTGGTCGACGTCGGAGACGCGCTCCTTCAAGAGGTACGCCCGTCGCTCGGAGCCGCGATCGAAGAGCTCCAGCGCGTACTGCGGCTCGACGTACTGGCTGAGCACGACCACCCCGAGCTCCGGGTGCGTCGTGCGCAGCGCGGCTGCGGCGCGCACGCCCTCGTCGGTGCCGGTCGGGGGCATGCGGATGTCGGTGAGCACCACGTCGGGCTTCACGTCGTCGACCGCGGCGAGCAACGCGTCGTAGTCGCCGCACACCGCGGCCACCTCGAGGTCGTTGACGGACTCGAGCAGGCGGGTGACGGCTTCGCGCACGAGGTAGTTGTCCTCGGCGACCACGACCCGGATCGGCATGGCGCGAGGCTAGGCCGCGCCTCCAGTCCTGGTCGGCTTCGCTCCGGCGACCCGGGCTCCGCCCTCGCCCCGGCGACCCGGGCTCCGCCCTCGCCTCCGCTGCGCCTCATCTAGCCTCCGCACGTGCACGCGTGGGGGCAGGGAGTCAGAGCGAGGCTCGGCGCAATCCGGTTCGGTCCGGTCCTCGTCACATCGATCCTGGTTGCTGCCATCTCAGTCGTTGCCATGGCCGCGTCCGTCGTCGTGGACACGCCGCCGTCGCACGCGCAGACCGCGGAGCACATCAGCCGTTACGACTCCGACCTCACCATCGAGGCCGATGGTGGCCTCCTCGTGCGCGAGACCATCGACTACGACTTCGGCACGACCCCGCACCATGGGATCTTCCGCGTGATCCCGGTACGGGTCGACTACCCGCCGAAGGAGAATTACGACCGGGTGTACCCGATCGATGTGCTCTCGGTGTCGGCGACAGGCGGCGCGTCGGCGCAGTACGAGGTGTCCGAGGACGGCGACGATCTGAGGATCCGCATCGGCGACCCGGATCGCACCGTCACCGGCGCGCACACGTACGAGATCACGTACCGGGTGCGGGGCGCGTACAACGGGTTCTCGGACCACGACGAGCTGGTGTGGAACGTGGTTGGCAACGAGTGGCCGGTGCAGATCGACTCGGCCACCGCCACGGTGCACGCGCCGACCGACATCACTCAGGTGAACTGCTCGGCGGGCCTGTACGGCTCGTTCGCCCCGTGCGGCGCGGCCGAGGCGAGTGGGTCGACGGCCACGTTCCAGGCACCGCAGTTCGGGCTCGGTCCCTACCAGGGCATGACGGTGACGGTCGGCCTGCCCAAGGGCGCGGTGCCCGAGCCGGTGCCGATCCTCGAAGAGCGCTTCAACCTCGCGTCGGCGTTCCGGGCCACGACCGCGACCACGAGCATCTCGGGAGTGCTGCTGGTCCTGATCCTCGGCGCGATCGGCGTGCTGCTGTTCATCTTCGGGCGCGACCGTCGCGCGCGTGGCGGCGCGGTCGACGCCGCGTTCGCGTCCGGCGAGGCCGACGCAACGACCGCGACGGGGGAGGAGCGGGTGCCGCTCGCCGGTGAGCACGAGACGCCGGTCGAGTTCGTGCCGCCCGACGGTCTGCGTCCGGGCCAGGTGGGCACGTTGGTCGACTTCAAGGCCAATCCGCTCGATGTGACCGCCACCATCGTCGACCTCGCGGTGCGCGGCTACCTCACCATCGAGGAGACGCAAGAGAAGGGCTTGTTCCGCGCCGGCGACTGGAAGCTCACCCGCAGCGACAAGACCGAGGACGACCTGTTGCAGTACGAGCGCACGTTGCTGCACGGCTTGTTCGAGTCGGGCATGGAGGTGCAGCTCTCCGAGCTCCACAACACGTTCGCGGCGCGGATGACCAAGGTGCAGACGGCCCTGATGAACGACGCGATCAAGCGCCGATGGTTCGCAGGCAAGCCGAGCACCGTGCATGCGTTGTGGGTGCTCGCGGGGCTGGTGCTCCTCGGGATCGGTGTCGCCGTCACCGTGCTGCTCGCGATCTCCACGCACGCCGCGCTGATCGGCGTGCCGCTCGTGATCGGCGGCCTCGCGCTCGTGATCGGCGCCCGGTGGATGCCGCACCGCACCGCGAAGGGCTACGGCGTGCTCCGTCGGGTCGACGGCTTCCGACGGTTCATCGACGAGTCGGAGAAGGAGCGGGCACAGTTCGCCGAGCGCAAGAACCTCTTCTCGGAGTACCTGCCGTACGCGGTGGTGTTCGGCGCGACCAAGAAGTGGGCGAACGCGTTCGCGGGCCTCGACGACGAGCCGCCCGACACCTCGTCGTGGTATCGAGGCGCGTACGCGTTCAACTACCTCACGTTCTCGAGCGCGATCGACAGCTTCAGCGTGAGCAGTGCAGGCACCCTCACGTCCGCGCCGTCCACGTCGGGTTCGAGCGGCTTTTCCGGTGGTGGCTTCTCGGGTGGAGGCGGCGGGGGAGGCGGCGGCGGCTCCTGGTGACGTCTCGCCGGAGTGTTGCAACGGGGCCGCTCCAGAACGGGGCATCATGAATTGGTGCACGCTTTGACCTGGCCTGCGTTCTTGCTCGACGGCGACGACGTGATCGTGGTCGCTGACGCGTCGGTTGTGCGACGCGAGCTAGAGCCGTTTCTCAGCGACGAGCCGGTCGAGTTCTATGACGCTGTGGCGCGCCCCCTTCGGCTGGTTGTCGAGTGGGAGCGCCGCAGGTTGCCGTTTGTACGTCGACCAAGGATGCACCTTGAACTCGTCTCGGAAGCGGCCCAGGGACAGCGTCTCCGATCGGCGCTGACGCGTTACCTCCAAGTGTCGGGCCGCCACGTGCCTGATGATGATGCCCTGCTCGCGTTCACTACAACGGCCGCGGATCGCATTCGTCGTCGTTGAGAGCACATGGCTGCCGATCCGTCGGTGAGGCATGGGGACATTGGCGATCGCTGGAGTGCTCGACTGTCTAGCCTTGCCGCGGTGGGGAATCGGGTCCGTCGGCGCGGTCGGCGGTTCACTCGTGGCGGCGGCGTCAGGCGCTTTTCGGGTGGAGTCGCGCTCCCGCCCATAAACGTGATGGACGGCGGCAGGGACGAACCGCTTGAGCCGATGACGAGGCGGCAGCGGTGGAGGTTCGGCATCGTCTGCGCTTTGGTGATCGTCGTAGCGACTGCGGCCATCGAGATTCTCCGCTGATCTCAAACAGAGCCACTACCGGGAAGCGCGTTACGGCATCCTGGGCTGGCGCTTACGCTTCCCGCATGAACTGGCCGGACGGACCAACGTGGATCGTCGCCGGGGTTTGCTTTCTGCTTGCCGCGGCCATTCTCGTGGCTGTTCCACTGGGCGTATGTCTGTGGCGCGAGGACAGCTGGCTAAATCGCCGCCGTCACGGTCGCCAATCAAAGTAACCCACTACCTGGTACCCGGCTGCATCCCTTGTACTAAGGGGACATTGGCGCTCGCTGGAGTGCACCAGCGGTAGGCGCTCCAGAACGGGCAATCTTGTACTCATGCGCATCGAGAGTAAAGAGGGGAAGCCGCTCCACGCCGTGACGCTGTTCCTGACCGAGCCAGAAGCACACGAACTTCGAGACAGCCTCGACTCAATGCTCGCAACACGGGAAGAGCAGCCTCTTCGTCACGAGCACGTTTCAAGCGGCGACTACCAATCCGAGGTCACCGTCGCGTGGGATCTTCCAGCCACATAACTGCCGCTCGGTCGCGCGGGTAGAGGACGCGGATCGCCCGCGCTCCGATGTATCGATGTCCAGGGTGGCTCAGTTTCGATCGGGTGGACGCCGCGCGAAACACAGCCAGAAGACGACGGGCCACCCGAGGCCGAAGGCCAGGGAGACTGCCGCGACCACGTAGAGGCCTTCGACTGCGAGATACAGCGCGACCAAGAGGCACCCGAGGGGTGCCATGAGTATTCGCCAGCGCGCCGACTTGGCCAAATCGTGCCACCAGACGCGAAGGTCGCTCCACATGGAACGATTGTCGGCCTTCGTGAGCCGAGCCTGATGTACTAGTCCCGCTTCGGCGTACAGAACTGCCGTTCTGTTAGTGGGACGTTGGTGTAGCTCACCTCGTGACATTTAGTGGTGACATTGGCGCTCACTCGAGTGTGCGAGCGCAGCGTCCCAGAACGGGCAATCTGGCGCGCTCAGGCTGACCAAGTCGTGAGACGATGAGTAGCTCATGAGCACATGGAAGGGCTGCTCAATTTGCGGACCGCACTGGTTCCACCGATGGTGGTGTCCGACGCTACTGCGGTACCTCGACCTTCTCGCCGTCGTTCTAGCGGCGATTGCAATCGCCGTGCTCGTCACGGGCGGAACGCCAGGAGTCGGCTGGGCAGGCGCGGTCCTGCTGGTCAGCAGCGCCATCGTCGCCGACGTAGCGATACGTATCGGCCTGCGCCGCAGACGCGAACGGTTGCGCTAGGAGTGCAGTGCCAGAACTGCCGATCGGCATTGGGGACATTGGCATTCGCTGGAGTGCTCGGCCGTCAACCCGCTCCTGATCAGGCATCAGGCGTGCGACGAGTTCTGCCGAAGGAAGCAAAGTGCCTCACGCGCTCACGCCCGAGGAGCAGACTGAACGGCAGAATGACCCGACGCCCTTGACGCGTTTCTTCTTCCGGCACGCCTGGCTCGCTGGTGCGGCCTCCGGTGGTCTCATCGCCGCATGGGTGTGGGTAATCGGTGGCGCGTGGCCTGTCGCAGTCGGTCTCGGGATCGGAATGTTCCTGTGGACGGGGCTCGTCTGGCGACCGGGCGGAGTCGGGCAACGCTGGCGGCGATACATGCTGCGTCGGTTCCCCAAGAAGCACGACCGCTCCACGCCATGACTCCATAGCTTCCGTTCTGCAGTGGGGACATTGGCGGTCGCTGGAGTGCGGCAGAGGGGCCGCTCCCAATCGGGCAATATGGCGGTGTGGAGGACTTGGCGCTACGGCTCCAAACGGCGTTCAACGAGCGAGACATCGACACGCTCCGTTCGCTGCTCGCGGAGAATGCGACCTGGGGTGAAGACCCTGAGGGCGGGCAGTACTGCCACGATCGCAACGACGTGATCCGTACCGTGAAGCAACTTCTCGCCGAGGGTCTCCGGGCGACCATCGCGGAGACGACCATCGGCCCTCACGGCATTGCCGCGCATCTCCAGGTTGAGTGGCCCGACCCGGCAGACGCTCCGCCGAACCGGCTCGACTTCTTCCAGGTCTACGTCGTGACTGATGGGCTGGTCACCGCGATCCGAGGTCACGACGACCAGGAGTCCGCACTCGCTGCCATCGCCTGACGGCGACAGAGCTGCTGGGTCGCGCGATTGGGGACATTGGTGCTCGCTGGAGTGCGCGAGCAGCGCCGTTCCAGAACGCGGCATTCTGTCTCCGGCACGCGCCGGAGAAAGGGGGCCGCGATGGCCGCTCAGTTGAACCAGTCGCCCGTGCATCGCTACGACCCATTCGATGGGGAGCTCGGGTTCTCGCTCGCCACGCGGGTCGGGGAGCTCGTGTACACGTCGGGCATGGTTGGCGTCGACGCGAACCTCGATGTCCCCGGTGAGTTGGCAGACGAGTTCCGACAGGTGTTCGCAAACCTGGCGGATGTCCTCGGGGCGATGGGCACGTCGCTGGATCACGTTGTGGAGTCGACCAACTTCTTCGCGAGTGACATGGCGGCCGCGTATCCCGCGTTCGAGGAGGTGCGAAAGGAGCTGTTCGTTGGGCGACTTCCGGCAAGCACGAGCATCGAGGTCGCTCGCCTCCTCGATTCGCGATACCACGTTGAAGTCAAGCTCGTGGCCGCGATTCCAGTGGCGCGCTAGGACCGAACCGACATCTTGTTCGGACA
>DASUMF010000351.1:0-4264 GCA_036277835.1 Acidimicrobiia bacterium | reverse complement strand
GGGCCAGCCGGGCACGTCGAGGACAAGCGTCTTGGCGCGGGGCGTCTCGACGATCACGTCGGTGACGGCGGCGAGTCGCCAGGCGATCCGGGCCGGTGCCACGGTCAGTCTCCCTGGTAGCGCTGCTCTTTCCAGGGGTCGCCCCGCTCGTGGTACCCCAGCTGCTCCCAGAACCCGAGCTCGTCCTCGATCGTGAGCTTGAGACCGCGGACCCACTTCGCGCTCTTCCAGAAGTACAGGTGCGGCACCAGGAGGCGGGCCGGGCCGCCGTGCTCGGGCTCCAGCGGCTCGCCGTCGTAGGCGTAGGCGACCCAGGCCTTGCCGTCGGTCACGTCATCGAGTGGCAGGTTGGTCGTATAGCCGCCGTCACTCCACGCGGTGACGTAGCCGGCGTCGGTGTCGACGCCTTCGAGCAGTGTGTCGATGGACACGCCGGTCCAGGTGCTGTCGAGCTTGGACCACTTGGTGACGCAGTGGATGTCGACGGTGACCGTTTCCCGCGGCAGCGCGACGAACTCCTCCCACGGCCACGACACCGGCTCCTCCGCGGCGCCATTGATCGTGAAGCTCCACTCATCGAGCGGCGTGCGCGGCGTCGGTCCGGCCGACAGCACGGGAAAGTCGCGTGTGACGTACTGACCCGGCGGCACGCGCGCGGGATCGACGTCTACCCGGTGGCCGCGGAAGCCTCGTGAGAACAGTGGCATCGGCCGAGCATGGCCGCGCATCGGTCGACCGGCAAGCGCAGCTGGCGATCAAGCAATCCGCGATCGCGCTCGGACTGACGCCACCGGACGGCGGACCGTGTTCATGCGAGAACGGTGCGGCGCACATGCGTGGCGTGTCACGCGGCGCCAAGCGCCGCGAGCAGGTCATCGCAGGCGCGCTCGCACCGGCGGCACTCTTCGGCGGAGAGACGGCAGTGCTCATGGTGATGCGCGTGACGCTCGCACTCCGCGGCGCACGCGCGACACGCGGCGAGGCATGCCTCAAGCGCCGTGAGCTGCGTGTCCGCGTCAGGATCGGTCTGGCGGCTGAGGATGCGCCCGGCGTCAACGCACGCGTCCGCGCAATCGAGGCAGAGCCGGATGCAGCGAGCCAGCGCTTCAATATCGGGCTCGCCCAGGCACGCGTCGGCGCAGATCGTGCACGTCGCCGCGCACGCGGCGCACTCGTCGATGCACGCCGCGAGCGTGGCGACGTCGGCGATCAGTGGACGCCGATGCGTTCCGAGGATCTCTTTGACGCTCATGTTCTCTCCTTTGGTTCGATGCTCGTCTTACAGTCGATCGCGGCGCGTGTTGCTGAGGCCGAGAGCGCGAGCCGCCATCTGGAGATCCCACGTGCTCGAGAACCCTCATGCTCAGTGTGGAGAGTCACCGGTCTGCGGGGTGGGCTGCCGGCTGACCAGCGTGGGTCGGTCGGCGTGGTGCACGATCGCGCTTGAGACGCTCCCCAGAAGCAGCGGTCGCAGACCGGCCAGTCCGCGGGATCCCATGACGATGGTGGCGGCGTCGTGGCGGTCGGCGATCTCGACGATCGTCTTCCACACCGGTCCGGCGGCCTCGACGGCGACCGGCTTGGCGCGAAGGCCTGCCTGCTGCGCGATGCGAACGCCGTCGCGGGCGACGCGCTCGCCGACGTCGGCCGCGTCGACTTCGACGAAGTCAAAGCCGTCGGTCGCGCCCGCGGATGCGGAGCTGCCCACTGCGGGCGTCGGTTGCCAGACGGTCACGACCAGCGCATCGCGACCGCCCAGCAGGCGCCCAGCGTGCTCGATCGCGTGCTTGGCATCCTCCGATCCGTCGTAGCACAGCAGCAGCGGACCGTCGGCGGTGCGCGTGTGCCCGGCGGGGTCGACTGCGAATGTGGCGACCGGCAGGCGAAAGCGGTTCTCGACGTGCTCGATGAGTCGGCGCTCCTGCCAGTTGGCGTGCTCTGAGACGTGCAGGGCGATCAGGATGTGATCGGGCTCGAACGCCGTGACTGTGTCCGCGATGGCGGTCACCACGCTTCCACGGGTAGCCGCGCCGCCCGCGTCCGCACCGATCGCGTGCATGTGGCTCAGGACCGTGTCGAGGCGCTCGTCGGCGTAGTGCCGGAATCGATCCACCTCATCGGCGAGCCAGGCCAGTCGTCCGGGGAGCGTCGGCGTGAGGACATGCACCTCGGTCGCGGCGTCGATGATCGCGCAGACGACGGGCGGGAGCTCGTCGACGTCGGCGACAGCCGCGTCAGACACGAAAAGGAGCCGCTGGATCCCCGGGGTGGGGTTCGTCGGAGGCGCGTCGGACCCGACGCCGTTCGGGCTACTCATGATGCGCTCCTGTCGAGCGGATGCTCGGCAACCGGGATGCCGTCGTCTTGCCGGGGCATGACGTCGAGCGCGATCTGTTGCAGCGTCGTGTTCATGTCGACCGCCGTTCGCCCAGGTGCAGCTCGATGTCGTCTTCGGCGTAGAGCCCTCGCCGTGCACGAGGCGCTCGGGCACCCGCCCGCGGCTGGAGTGCTGCACCTTCTGGACCACCTAGGCGTCCTGCAACACCGTCGCACCGTTGGGGCCACAGTCAGCGAATGCTCGTGGCCGGCCACTGGCACACCCGATGCGGTCGTGGTTCGCTGCTCAGCCATGGAACCGAAGCTACGGTCAAGCTCCCAGAGCGTCGAAAACGGTTCGCAAACGCCTGATCGCCACGCGCGATCGTTCGCGGCGAGCACGGCTTGGCGGTGCTCCCGGAGAGATCTCGTCGAAGCCGAATCCGAGGACGTCGTACTCCACGTCGGCCGTCGCCAGAGCGACCTCGCGACGCTCCGAGCGACGCGTCGCATTCGCAATCGTGTGTGCGGCAGAACGTATCGCCGTCGGCGGCGCGCGGACGTAATGTCGAGAGCCACCGATCCTGTAGGAGGTCCCGATGCCCCAATCCGGCACCGGCGAGCGCGTCACTCCCGTGCTCGACTTCCCGTCGCGCGACGGGCTGTCCGTTCAAGCGATCCGCGTCGACTACGAGCCGGGCGGCTTCACACGCGACACCCACCGGCACCCGGCCGGCGCGTACGTGTACGTCATCGACGGCAGCGTGAAGTTCGCGGTCGGAGACGGCGAGCCGATCGTGCTCGAGGCCGGCGAGTCGTTCTACGAGCCTCCGAACGCGCTGCACTCGGTCTCGCGCAACGCCAGCGACGACGTGCCGGCGAGCCTGATCGCCTTCTTCGTGCTCGGCGACGGCGAGTCGGCGACCGTCTATGACTGTGGCTGAGGGGCGGCCGGGCGCGATGCGCGTCGTCCGGCTGCGGGCCCCCGGCGGTCCCGAGCAGCTCGCGGTCGAGGAGGCCGACCGTCCACGCCCCGGGCCGGGCGAGGCGCTCGTCCGGGTGCACGCGGCGGCGATCACGCGCGGTGAGCTGCAATGGCCGGTCGACCGCCTACCCGCGATCCCGTCCTACGAGCTCGCAGGTGTCGTCGAGGAGACCGCACGCGGCGTCGCCGGCATCGCGCCGGGCGACGAGGTGTTCGCTCTCACGCCGTTCGACAGGGACGGCGTGACGGCCGACTACACGGCGCTGCCGGCCGAGCTGCTGGCGGCGAGGCCGCGGTCGCTCAGCCGTGCCGAGAGCGCTGCGATCCCCCTGCCCGCGCTGACCGCCTGGCAGGGCCTGTTCGACCACGGCCGGCTCGCCACGGGCGAGCGCGTGCTGATCCACGGTGCCGCGGGCGCGGTGGGTGCGCTCGCGGTCCAGCTCGCGCGCACGCGCGACGCGTACGTGGTCGGGACCGCAGCCCCGGCGGAACTCGGACTGGTGCGCGAGCTCGGCGCACAGGAGGCCGTCGACTCGGCGGCGCGCTTCGAGGACGCGGTGGCGCCCGTCGACCTCGTGTTCGACACCGTGGGCGGCGAGCGGCTGCGCCGATCCGGCGCTGTGCTGCGCCCCGGCGGGCGACTGGTCTCCGTGGCGGAGCAGCCACCGGACGGAGGCGTGTATTTCACCGTCGAGCCGAACCGCGACCAGCTCACGACGATCGCGAGGCTCGCCGATGCCGCCGAGCTGCGACCCCCGTCGGTCGAGATCTTCCCGCTCGCGTCGGCGCGCGAGGCGTTCGCGCGCAGCCTGGAGCGGGGCCGGCGCGGCAAGGTGGTGTTGGCCGTCACATGAGCGCCGTCCCCACCCGGATCGCCGGGATTGCGATCCCCGACAATGCGCTCGCGCGTGAGGCGACCGAGTTCGTCAGCGACGCCTCGACGCGGTGCTGTTCGACCATTCA
>DASUMF010000350.1:0-2036 GCA_036277835.1 Acidimicrobiia bacterium | reverse complement strand
TCCCCGACAGTCGGACCTTCCGCTGTGACCGATGTGGTCAGGTGCTCAAGGTGCCCGACGGGGTCGCGTCGCCACGCACGCCGTCACCGGGCGGATCCCAGCCCGATCCGTCGGCGCGCGGGGAGGGCGCGGCCGCACCCGCGCCGCCGCCGCGTCGTGGTGGCTCCGCCGCGTCGCTCGGGCCGAGCGTGTCGGCCACCGCCACGGCGACGCTTCCCGCCGTCGACGGGGACGACGCCGGGCCGCCCTCGCGTCGAGGCCGCGATCAACGGTCGAGCCCGGCGCCGACGCCCGCGCCCCGCAAGGTGCGGTGGTGGTGGCGCTTGCTGGCGTGGATCGTCGCGGTGCCGCTCGGCCTGCTCCTCACCGGGTGGCCCGCGTTGCAGCTCGACCTCCTCAAGAAAGACGACCTGCTCGACGTGTTCGTGGGCGAGGGCGCCGGTCGCTACACGCGCCTGCTGATCTTCGCCGCGGTGTGGGCGCTCGTCACCGCGCTGCTCGTGCAGCTCTTCATCGACGGCGGCCGCTGGTTCGCCGCTCGACGCCGGGCACGCGCCCGATGAGCGTGGCCAGGTATCGCTGCACCGGGTGCGGCAACCTCACGCGCTTCGACGTCGTGGCCTCGCAGCGCACGAAGGCGCTGTACCACTACAGCGTGGGCGGCGACCTCACCGTCGAGGACGAGACGGTGCTCGACGCGCGGGTCGAGCAGGTCACCTGCGTGTGGTGCGGGGCCACTGGCGATCGCATCGCCGAGGTCGCCGCCGACGAGCCCGTCGACAACTGACGAGGCTCACCCATTCCGATCTCTTTTGGCGTACCGCAGCTACCTCTACGGTCGCTGGGGGACGCCGAAACGGTGAGGGCTCGTAGCTGAGGCTCCTATGTCAAGGCGTTGGCGTGATTGATGTCGGCGACGACGTGTGGGTAGAGCTGGCGTGCGATGTAGCGCTTGAGGCATCGGACGACGTCGCGGCG
This sequence comes from Acidimicrobiia bacterium, assembly GCA_036277835.1. Classification (GTDB taxonomy): domain Bacteria; phylum Actinomycetota; class Acidimicrobiia; order IMCC26256; family DASPTH01; genus DASUMF01. The sequence goes on along the minus strand of DASUMF010000350.1, from coordinate 1,058 downwards.
GGTGAGCCCGTCTTTGACTCGCCGGTCGGCGTAGGCGCGGGTGGTTGGGTCATGCGCGAGGCGGACCATCGCGATGGTCCAAAGCGCGTTGTTCGCTTGGCGGTTGCCGCCGCGGTTGAGTCGGTGTCGTTGCGTCTTGCCTGACGACGCGGGAACGGGACTCGCGCCGCACAGTGCAGCGAACGCGGCTTCGTTGGTGAGCCGTTGGGGGTTGTCGCCGGCGGTGACGAGGAGTTTGGCGGCGACGTCGGTGCCGACACCGAAGTGTGCGAGCAGATTCGGAGCTGCTCGTGTGACGAGACTGTCGAGATCGGCGGTGAGTTCGTCGATCTCTTTGCTGAGTTGTTGGTGACGACGAGCGAGAAGTCGCAACGCTCGACGAGTCGCGGTGTGGGGGCCGCCCGCATCGGTGGGCCGGAACCGTGCGCAGCGTTCGACACGTTGACGCGTGGTGAGCCCGCGAAGTTGCTCGCGTAGCGGTCCAGGGGCGGTGAGCACGATGTCACGGATCTGATTCGCTGCTTGGGTGCGGGCCTTGAGTGCGCTCGAGCGCGTCACGCGCAGCACTCGGATCGCTTCGACGACCCCGGTGTGAGTCTTGGGTGTTGCGGACGCTTCTCCCGACAGCACCGCGCGTGCCGCGGCTTCCGCGTCGGTCGGATCGGACTTGCCGTGACGTCGTCGATGTTGACGGTTCGGACGGTTCACTTCCACGACGGGGACACCCACCTCGCGGAGATGCGCAGCAACACCGGCGCCGTAGCTGCCCGTCCCTTCAATGCCCGCGACGGTGAGCTCACCGTGTCGTCGGGCCCAGCACACCAGCTGGCGATACCCAGCCGTCGTGGTCGGGATCGAGGTCGTGGCCTGCACTCGGCCCAGCCCGTCGATCACCACACCAACATGGAACTCTTCATGCGTGTCGACGCCGAGGATGACACCACGGGTCGGGTCTGCGATCGTGGTCATGCGCGCTCCTGGTCTCGGAAGGATCGAAGTGCGCACCACCGGCCGGAACGGCGGACAAGACGCTTAGGACGCAGCCGCGAGGCTCCTAT
>DASUMF010000349.1:0-3211 GCA_036277835.1 Acidimicrobiia bacterium | reverse complement strand
ATCCACCGGGCGCTCGACCGCAAGGTGTGGCTGCCCTCCGGGGGCTCGCTCATCATCGAGCACACCGAGGCGCTCACGGTCATCGACGTCAACACCGGGAAGAACGTCGGGACCTCCAACCTGGAGGAGACCGTCTTCCGCAACAACCTGGAAGCGGCCGAGGAGGTCGCCCGTCAGCTGCGCCTGCGCGACATCGGTGGGATCATCGTCATCGACTTCATCGACATGGAGATCGCGAAGAACCGCGACGAGCTGATGCGGGTGTTCCGTGACGCCCTCGCCCGCGACAAGACCCGCACCCAGGCGTTCGAGATGTCGGAGCTGGGCCTGGTGGAGATGACCCGGAAGCGCATCTCCGAGGGTCTCGTGGAGTCCTTCAGCCAGACGTGCCCGAGCTGCCAGGGCCGCGGCTTCCTCCTCGACGAGGCCCTGCTGGGGTCGATGGAGTAGCCTTGCTCCGTTCTCGAACGCTTCGTCCGCCCGAATTTCTCTGAAGGTCTCCCGCGCCATGTATGCAGTGATCCACACCGGTGGCAAGCAGTACCGGGTCGAACCAGGCGAGCGGCTCGAGGTCGAGCGGCTCGCGGGCGACGAGGGGAGTGAGCTCGAGCTCACACCGGTGCTCGTGGTCGACGGCGACTCCGTGCTCGCGACCCGCAGCCAGCTCTCGGGCGCCAAGGTCAAGGCCAAGCTGGTCGGTGCGGCGCGGGGCCCCAAGATCGACGGCTTCACCTACAAGCCGAAGAGCAACAACCGGCGCCACTACGGCCACCGCCAGGACCTCTCGGTGATCGAGATCACCGGGATCACCAAAGGTCGCTCGAAGTCCGGCGCCAAGGCCAAGCAGGACGCGTCCACCGACGCCGACGCCGAGTCCGCGACGGGAGAAGGCTGATGTCGAAGAAGAAGGGCGCGGCGTCGTCGCGCAACGGTCGTGACTCCAACGCGCAGCGCCTCGGCGTGAAGGTCTTCAGCGGCACCGAGGTGCACGCGGGCACGATCATCGTGCGCCAGCGCGGCACCCGATTCCACCCCGGCGACAACGTGGGCAAGGGCAGCGACGACACGCTGTTCGCCACCGCGAACGGCACCGTCCGGTTCGGGCACCGCCGCGGTCGCAAGCTCGTCGACGTCATCCCCGTTTCCCAATAGCAAACTGGCGTCACTTCACCATCGATACGGTGGTCAACTGACGCCGGTTGTGTCGGGAACGAGCTGAGCTGATGCCTGCGGGCAATTTCGTCGACGAGGTCCAGGTGAACCTGCGCGGCGGCGACGGCGGCGCGGGCGCGGTCGCGTTCCGTCGGGAGGCGCACGTGCCGAAGGGCGGCCCCGACGGCGGTGACGGCGGCTCGGGCGGCGACGTCTACCTGCTCGCCGACCGCAACACCGCGTCGCTCCTCGCGTTCCGCGACCACCCGCACCGTCGCGCGACGTCGGGCAAGCACGGCGGCGGGCAGAAGCGCCACGGCGCGCGCGGGGCGGACCTGGTCGTGAGCGTCCCCGAGGGAACCACGGTGAAGACGCGCGGCGGCGAGGTGGTCGCCGACCTCGTCCGCCACGGCGACAAGTACCTCGCGGCCAAGGGCGGGCAGGGCGGCCGTGGCAACACGCGCTTCCTGTCGAACGCCCGACGCGCGCCGAGCTTCGCCGAGCAGGGCGAGTACGGCGAAGAGCACTGGCTGCGCCTCGAGGTGAAGCTGCTCGCCGACGCCGCGCTGGTGGGCTTCCCCAACGCCGGCAAGTCGACGCTCATCTCGTCGGTGAGCGCGGCCAAGCCCAAGGTCGCCGACTACCCCTTCACCACCTTGGAGCCGCACCTCGGCGTGGTGCGCTTCCAGGACCACGAGTTCGTGCTCGCCGACATCCCCGGCCTCATCGAAGGCGCGGCGGAGGGCAAGGGGCTCGGCCACACCTTCCTGCGTCACGTCGAGCGGGCCCGGGTGCTGGTGATCCTCCTCGACCTCGCGAGCATCGAGGAGCACCCACCCGAGGAACAGGAACGGGTGCTGCTCGCCGAGCTCGGCCGCTACCAACCCGAGCTGCTCGAGCGGCCCCGTCTGGTCGTCGGCAGCAAGGCCGACGTCGCCACCACGTCGTTCGATCGCGACGACGTGCTGCTGGTCTCCGCGGTGACCCGGCAGGGAATCGACCAGTTCCTCGGGCGCCTCGGCACGTTGATCGACGAGGCGCGCGCCGAGGAGCCCGAACCCGAGCCGTTCGTGGTGTTGCGTCCCGAGGAGGAGGGTTTCAGCGTGGTGCGCGACGACGACGGCACGTTGCGCGTCACCGGCCGCGCTGCCGAGCGGGCCGTCGCGATGGCCGACCTCACCAACATCGAAGCGCTCGAGTACGTCCAGTACCGCCTGCGCCAGATGGGCGTCGACCGCGCGCTCGCCCGCGCGGGTGCCCAGGAAGGCGACCCCGTGCGCATCGGCTCGATCGAGCTCGAGTACGTCGAGGGGATCTGACGATGCTCGCGGTCGTCAAGGTCGGGACCTCGTCGATCACGTCGGAGCGCGGCGAGCTCGACGACGTCGCGCTCGGAAAGCTGTGCGCCGAGATCGCCAACGCGCGCGCTCGCGGTCACGAGGTCGTGCTCGTGAGCTCGGGCGCGATCGCGGCCGGTCTGCCCGTGCTCGGGCTCGATCGGCGCCCCACCGACATCGGCACGCTGCAGGCGATCGCGGCCGTCGGTCAGCCGCGGCTGATGGAGCGCCTGCGCGCGATCCTCGCTGGGCACCGACTCGTCGCGGGCCAGGTGTTGCTCACACCGCACGACTTCGGTGTGCGCTCGCAGTACCTGCACGCACGCGAGACCCTCCGTCGGCTGCTCGACCTCGGGGTCGTCCCGATCGTGAACGAGAACGACACCGTCGCCGACGACGAGATCCGCTACGGCGACAACGATCGCCTCGCGGCGCTCGTGTCGCACCTCGTCGGTGCCGACGTGCTCGTGATGCTCACCGACACCCCCGGCCTCTTCACCGCCGACCCTCGTCTCGACGAGGGTGCGTCGCTCATCGCCGAGATCGCCGAAGTCGATGCCGCGCTCGACGCGGTGGTCGGTGGCACTGGCAGCGAGCGGGGCAGCGGCGGGATGGCGAGCAAGCTCGCGGCCGCGAAGATCGCCGCGTGGTCAGGGGTGCGCGCGGTGATCGCGGGCGCCGACGGTGTCGACGTGATCGTCGGAGCCATCGACGGTGCGGCG
>DASUMF010000348.1:0-17021 GCA_036277835.1 Acidimicrobiia bacterium | reverse complement strand
CGAGGGCCCGGCCCGTGGCGCGTCGCACCTGGGGTGCCCTTGCGTCTGGATCGTGGTCGTGACACGCTCCGTGTCCACTCGGGCTGCATGCAGGGCCGGCCCGGGACGTGCACGACTGATGGGGGGAACCATGAAGGTCGGGAAGCGGTCGAGTCGCGCGCGCGCGGCGCTCGCGGCAATTGCGGTGGTCACGCTCGCGGGGAGCGCCGGGTTCGCGGTGCCGGCCGGCGCGGCCGAAGCCACGGCGTTGGAGGAGGAGTCCGAGGGGGAGTGCCCGGATGCGTCGGGCACGGTCAAGATCGGCATGTCGTACTTCGGCTCGGTCAGCACGAACCTCGGTCAGATCGGTGCGGACACCGACCTCGTTCCGGCCGATCAAGCCGTCGTCGACGGCTACAAGCGGGCGATCGGCGCCCTGAACGAGGCAGGCGGGATCGCCGGGTGTCAGGTCGAACCGGTCTTCTTCAACTTCTCGGCCCAGGCCGCTGACTTCAACCAGGAGTCCCAGAAGGAGTGCTCGGCCTTCACCCAGGACGAGAAGGTGTTCGCGGTGTACGCGGCCGCCTACGAGACGAAGGTGGCGGTCGACTGCTTCGCCAAGGCCAAGACGCCGTTCTTCAGCTCCGGCGCGAACTACCCGCCGTCGTGTGCCGACGCGCAGCAGTACGCCGGGTACATCTACTCGCCCACCGGCATCTACACCTGCCGGTTCGGTTCGTTCATCAAGCTCTGGAACGATGCGGGCCTGTTCCCGAAGGACGCCAAGGTCGGCATCCTGGTGAAGGACGACGGCTCGGGCCAGGGTGACTTCCTGGCGGACAAGGTGTGGATCCCCGAGCTCAAGAAGCTCAAGATCCCGGTCTCGACGTTCAACTACACCGGCGCCACGGCCGGCTCGAGGCGCGGCGAGGTCACCGCGGCGTTGGGGAACGCGATCCTGCAGTTCAAGGCCGAGGGCGTCAACGTGATCCTCTTCACCCCGGCGGGTGCGCAGGCGCCGGCGTTCTTCATGCCACAGGCGAACACGCAGGGCTACTTCCCGAACTACGGCATCACCACCGCCGACGGCTTCGGGATCTCGGCCACACTCGGGGGCGACGCGATGAAGGTCGGCGTCGGCATCTCGTGGTCGCTCACCGACCTCCCCTTGCAGGACCAGCAGGCGCTCGCTGCCAACACCGCGGCCGAGGACTGCGCGTCGTGGTCGACGCCGTCCACGACCAGCACCACGGGCGCGTCGGGGCTCTGCGACTTCATCCACATCCTGCACGAATCGATGGAGGGTGCGACCAAGGTCGATGCCGCCACGCTGAAGCAGGGGATCGCGGCGCTGGGCACGAAGTTCGCCTCGTCGGTGACCTACGACGGCGCCACCAAGTTCACCAAGAAGCGCTTCGACGGTGGCATCAAGGCGATGCTGCTCGAGTTCGACCCGACCGCCAAGGTCTGGAACCCGATCAGCGACAAGACGGTCACGATCCCGTAGCGGATCACCGAGGGTGACGCACCCTGGGCCGGGCTCCTCGGAGCCCGGCCCAGTGGCACGTTGCGGTCCCGGGGCAGCGGGCGACGTCGGTCACGGTCGCGAGTCCGCGCTGAATCCGGGCCGCCGCGCTGCCGATTGACATTCCATGAACGTCGGGATCCGACCCGCACCCGTGCGCCGGCCCGCCGCGGCCCTCGTCGCGGCGCTGGTGGTGTCGATCGTGTCGATCGGTTCGGTGGCTGCCGCCGGGGGCGCCACTCGGCCCGCCGCGTCGACCGGCAGCTGTGCGGAGCCGTCGGGTGTCGTCAAGGTGGGCATCTCGTACTTCGGTGGGGTCGAGAACAACCTCGGCGACATCGGGGCCGAGGAGAGCGCCGATCTCACGCCCGCGACGCGGGCGATCCTCGACGGGTACAAGGCGGGGACGCAGGCGCTGAACGACCACGGTGGCCTCGCGGGGTGCAAGGTCCAGCCGGTGATCTTCAACTTCTCGGCCGCGTCCTCGGACTTCAACCAGACGTCACAGCAGGAGTGCGCGGCGTTCACCCAGGACGACCACGTGCTGGCGGTGTTCGCCACCGCCTACGAGACCCGCGTGGCGGTCGACTGCTTCGCCAAGGCCAAGACGCCGTTGTTCACCGCCGGCGCGAACTACCCGCCGACGTGCACCGACTACAAGAAGTACGCGGGGTACGTGTACTCGCCGGCAGGCGTGGCGACGTGCCGCTTCGGTGCGTTCGTCTCGATGTGGAACACCGCCGGGCTCTTCCCCAAGGACGCGAAGGTCGGGATCCTCGCGATGGACGACGGCTCGGGTCAGGGCAAGAAGCTGGCGGCCGACGTCTGGACGCCGGCGCTGAAGCGCCTCAAGATCCCCGTCGAGACGTTCTCCTACACCGGCGCGACCAACAGCGCGACGTTCGCCGACGTGAACGCCGCGCTCGCGAACGCGGTGCTGAAGTTCAAGGCCGACGGCGTGAACGTGGTGGTGTTCACCCCGGCGGGCGCCCAGGGTGTCGCGGCGTTCATGCCCCAGGCCCAGGCGCAGGGGTACTTCCCGAACTACGGGCTGACCAGCGCGGACGGCCTCCAGATCGCGTCCACACTCGGTGGCGGCGCGATCAAGAAGGCGATCGCGATCTCGTGGACCATCGCCGACCTGCCGCTCTCGGCGCAGGAGGCGCTCCCCGCGAACGACGCGATCGCGTCGTGCGCCGAGTGGTCGACTCCGTCGACGACCGCGCTCACGGGGTCGACGCCGTACTGCGACTTCCTCAACGTGCTCAGCGCCGGCCTGGACGGCACGACGAAGGCCGACGCCGCGTCGCTGAGGAAGGGCATCGAGGCGCTCGGCACGGGCTTCGTCTCCTCGATGACCTACGAAGGGGCGACCAAGCTCGCTCGTCACCGCTACGACGGGGCGACACGGGCGATGATGCTCGAGTTCGATCCGGCGTCCGCGAGCTTCGTGCCGATGTCCGACGAGGGCTCGATCGTCACCCTGCCGTAGTCTGCGCGCGACTCGAGGCGAGTGGCGTCGGCCGAAATTCTGTACCCCGCTTTGCATTTCAGAAATGCCTGTGAAATGCTCGCCGCGACCGCCCGCTCGCCCGTTCTCCGGGTGACGCGCGCCCGGCGGACGCGACACACGACGACACACATCTTTGGGGGTTGAATTGACCGTCGGACGCAGGTTCACGGGACTCGGCACGGCGATGCTGCTCTTCACTGTGGCGCTCCTCGCGCTCGCGATGGTGCCCGTCGGGGCCGGAGCCGCGACATCGGTGAAGGCGGCGAAGTCGGCCGCGAGCGGCACGTGCCCCGACCCGTCGGGCACGATCAAGCTCGGCGTCTCGTACTTCGGCGGCGTTGCCAACAACGTGACCGACCTCGGTGGCGAGGAGGAGGCGGCTGCCCTTCCGGCCGACCAGGCCACCATCGACGGCTACAAGGCCGGCGCCAAGGCCATCAGCGCGGCGGGCGGCATCGCCGGGTGCCAGGTCGAGGTCGTGCCGTTCAACTTCTCGGCCGCGGCCAAGGACTTCAACCAGATGTCGCAGCAGGAGTGCGCGGCGTTCACGCAGGACAACAAGGTGTTCGCGGTCTACGCCGTCGCCTACGAGACCAAGGTCGCACTCGACTGCTTCGCAAAGGCGAAGACGCCGTTCGTGACCGCGGGTGGCAACTACCCGCCCACGTGTGCCGACTACAAGAAGTACGCGGGGTACGTGTACTCGCCGTCGGGTGTCGCCACCTGCCGGTTCAGCTCGTTCATCAAGACCTGGGACAAGGCGGGCCTGTTCCCGAAGGACGCCAAGGTCGGGATCCTCGCCATGGACGACGGCTCGGGCCAGGGCAAGGCGCTCGCCGACGACATCTGGATCCCCGAGCTCAAGAAGATGAAGATCCCGGCGCAGTCCTTCAGCTACACGGGCTCGATCAACGAGGCGACGTTCGCCGACGTCAACGCGGCGCTCGGCAACGCGATCCTGCAGTTCAAGGCGGCCGGTGTGAACACGGTGCTGATGACCCCGGCCGGCGCGCAGGCGGTGGTGGCGTTCATGCCCCAGGCCAAGGCGCAGGGGTTCTTCCCGAACTACGGCCTCACCACCGCCGACAGCATCTCGCTCGCGGGGTCGATCGGCGGTGATGCCATCAAGAAGGGTGTCGCGATCTCCTGGACGATCCAGGACCTCCCGCTCACCGAGCAGCAGGCGCTGCCGGCGAACCCTGCGATCGAGGCCTGCGCGGAGTGGTCGACGGCGTCGACCACCACCCTCACCGGCTCGTCGGGCTACTGCGACTTCCTGAACTTCCTGCAGACCTCGATGAAGAGCGCCACCAAGGTCGACGCGGCCACGCTGAAGAAGGGTGTGGACGCGCTCGGCACGAGCTTCGTCTCGTCGGTGACCTACGGCGGTGCGACGAAGTTCTCGAAGAGCCAGTACTCGGGTGCGAGCAAGGCGCTGATCCTCGACTTCGACCCGACGTCGAAGACCTGGGCCCCGAAGTCGGACACCCCGGTGGCGATTCCCTAACCGGGAACGGATTGCATCATGTCGAAAGGCTGTGGGATGCTCGCCGCCACGTGAGTTGGCGGGCATCCCACAGCCGACTCGGCTGTTCGACCAGCACCACCAGCTCACAAGGTTTGGGGGGAACGATGCCTGGCGTACGGAGGTCGAACTGCGCCCGACGCGCGCCCCTCGCAACGGTGATCATCCCCTGAGGCCTCACGGCCGCGCGAGGTACGAGCCAGTGTTCCCACGTCGAGCAACCCGGGTGTCACGGTGGCGATGGCTGTTCGCGGCCGCTGTCGTCGCGGCGGCCGCAGCCGGATGCAGCACCCAAGGGCTCGTCCTGCAGCAACCGACGCAGATCGAGAACCTGCAGCCCGAGCTCTTCAGCGACAACAAGATCCCGGTCAAGGTCTCGTGGGACCAGGCGCGCCCGTTGCGTGACGGCGAGCGCTACATGGTGTTCGTCGACCGCAACCCGATGGCGCCCGACGAGTCGATCCGCTCGCTCACCGACGACACGTGCAAGGCGACGCCTGGCTGTCCCGACAAGGCGTACCTGAACCAGAACTTCATCTTCCCCACCAGGGGAACGAGCATCAAGATCCCGATCCTCCCGTTCCAGGGCCCGTTCCCGGTGCACGACCTGTACGACCTGCACCGAGCCACGGTCGTGATCGTCGACGCCGGCGGCGCGCGGGTCGGCGAAGAATTCTGGACGACGTCCTTCTACGCCAACCGGGGGGTGTGACGTGCCCGAGGACGACCAGCTGCAGGCGGTGCGCGAAGGCGAAGCCGCGATCGATCTGATCGAGAAGGAAGCGCACGAGCTGCGGGGGAAGAGCCTCGCCGCACTCGGGTTCGGGTCCGAGGAGCCGGTGCCGTCGATGCGCGAGGGCGTCCAGCGCGTCGGCGCGAAGTGGTCGACCGTGGTCCGGGTGTCGATCCTCGCCATCCCGTTGATGTTCCTCAACCTCGTCTACCTCCGGTTCGACCTGAACATCGCGATGACCCTCGGCATCGACCCCCTCGGCTACGAGTACCCGGCGCTGCTGAACTCCCTCATCTCGCCGCTCGCGGTGATCGGGATCGTCGTCGCCGGGTTCGTGACCGCGGCGCTGGTGTTCAAACGGCGCTGGCGCGGGTACGCGTTGGCGTTCTCGGCCTTCGGCTTCGCGGCCGCCCTGTGGTTCGCGGCGTTCGCCACGATCGACTGGGGTCTCGTCCTCGCCACCGCGCTGGCCGGGCTGTCGCTCGGAGCCGGGTACGCGTCGAGCGCGTCGCTGGTCATGGACTCGTATCCACCCGACGTGCGGGTCCGATCCATCACGATGTGGGTGTTCGGCCTCGCCGGAGGCCTCGTGATCGGCAACCTCGTCGTGTCGATCGGCGTCGACGCGTGGTCGCTCACGTGGCGCGGCATCCTGATGATCCTCGCCGGCATCGCGTCGCTCGTCGCGCTGCTGTCGATCGGGATCCGCGACCCGGGCGTCGGCAAGTACGACCTCGACCGCATCGACGACATCGTCCGGGCCAAGGTCGGTGAGCGCGGCGCGCTGGCCGGCGAGCTGTCCGAGGACGACGTCCGGATCGGCTTCGGCGAGCAGCTGCGGCAGCTGTTCCAGACCCGCGCAGCCACGTCGATGCTCATCGTGTTCTTCCTCTTCGGCACGGTGGTCGTGCCGTTCCAGGCGTTCATCAGCTCGTTCGTCGTCGCGCGCTACTCGTGGACGCTGGCGGACCGCTCGTGGCTGTTCACCGGGCTCGCCGCCATCGGCCTGCTCCCGCTCCTGTTGATGATGGTCAAGGGGGACGCGTGGTTCCGCCGCAGCCCGGCGCGCCTCATGAACGTGGCCGGAAGGCTGGCGCTGCTCGGTGGGATCGCGACGGTGTTCGTGGCGTTCATCGCCAACGAGGTGGTCACGGTCGTCGGGCTCGGGCTCGCGTTCCTCGGCATCCCGATGATCCTGGCGGTCGCCTACGTCGTGATGCAGTCCGTGGTGGAGCCCCGGTTGCGCCCGCACGCGGCGGCGGTCGCGGCGGCCGCGATCGCGGGGGCGGTGCTCGGCGGTGGGGTGCTCGCGGGTCAGTTCGCGGACCGCTACGGCGTCACCGCATCGTTGGTGTTCTTCGCGCTCACCTTCCTCGGCGTGGGCGCATCGATGCGCACCGCGTCCGAGGTGATGAGCGACAACGTCGCGACGCTGGTCGAGGCCGAGACCCAACGCGAGGAGTTGCGCGTCCGGGTGTCGACCGGCCAGCACTTCCCGCTGCTCGGGTGTCGCAACGTCGACTTCTCCTACGGCAAGTTGCAGGTGCTGTTCGGCGTCGACTTCACGGTCGACGACGGCGAGCTCGTCGCGCTGCTCGGCACGAACGGTGCCGGGAAGTCGACCCTGCTCAAGGTGATCTCGGGGATCGGCAAGCCGACGCGCGGGAGCGTGCACTATCGCGGCGCCGACATCACGTACATGGACTCCGTCCGGCGGGTGCAGTTCGGCATCGCCCAGATGCCGGGCGGCCGGGCCGTGTTCGGCAACATGACGGTCGCCGAGAACCTCAGGATGCACGGGTTCACGTTGCGGCGATCGAAGGCCGCCATCGATCGCGGCATGGACGCCACGTTCGACGCATTCCCGGTGCTCGCCGAACGTCGCAACCAGCCTGCGGCCACGCTCTCGGGCGGCGAGCAGCAGATGCTCGCGCTGGGCAAGGCGTTCATCCTCCAGCCCCGGCTGCTCCTCATCGACGAGCTGTCGCTGGGCCTCGCCCCGCTCATCGTGGGGCAGCTCATCGCGATGGTCCGGCGCATCAACGAGTCGGGAACCGCGGTGGTGGTGGTCGAGCAGTCGGTGAACATCGCGCTCACCCTGGTCGACCACGCGTACTTCATGGAGCGCGGCCAGATGCGCTTCGATGGCGTGGCGAACGATCTGATCGATCGACCCGACCTGTTGCGCTCCGTCTTCCTCGAGGGTGCGTCGAAGGGTCTTCAGGCAGTGGCGCCCGACGGCGCGGGGGAGCACGACTGATGTTCGACGCGATCACCCACTTCGAGGTCACGGGTCCGTCGTTCGCGCTCGGCGCGATCACGGGCATGACCTACGGCATCGTCGCCGTCGGCCTCGTGCTCGTCTACCGCTCCAGCCGGATCATCAACTTCGCCCAGGGTGCGATCGGCGCGCTGGGCGCCGCGCTCGCGGGCGTCGCGGTCGTCGAGTGGGGGGTTCCCTACTGGCTCGCGTTCCCGCTCGCGCTCATCGTGTCGGGCTTCGCCGGCGCGGCCTCCGACGTCGTCGTGATCCGTCGGCTCAACAACGCCCCCGCGGTCATCGGTGTGGTGGCGACGCTGGGCCTCGCGCAGGTGCTCCTGCTCTTCTCGGGCATCATCAACACGACCGCCGGCGCCGGTGCGCAGTTCCCGTCGCCGCCCGGCTTCCCCGACTTCGACCTCGGCCCGCTCCGCGTCACGACCGCCTACTCCGCGATGATGATCCTCACACCGCTGATCGTCATCGGCCTGGTGCTGTTCTTCCGGCGGGGGTGGTTCGGCCTCGCGATGCGGGCGTCGTCGATCAACGTCGAGGCCGCCGAGCTCACCGGTGTGAACGCCAAGCGCATGACCACGCTGGCGTGGGGGATCTCCGGTGCGGTCGCGGCGTACACCGCGATCCTCATCCTCCCGACGCGGGGCTTCACCGGTGGCGACTTCCTCGGGCCGGGGCTCCTGCTGCGCGCGCTCACCGCCGCGGTGATCGCCCGCATGACCAGCCTCACGGTGGCGATGATCGCCGGCATCGGCGTCGGCATCCTCGAGTCGCTGCTCCTGTGGAACTATCCCGACGGCAGCCTCGTCGAGGCCGTGCTCTTCGTGATCATCCTCGCCGCGCTGCTCCTGCAGCGCGCCCGGTACGACCGGCGCGACGCCAAGGGCACGTGGACCGTGATCCGCGACTGGCTGCCGTTGCCCGACAGCTACCGCAAGATCTTCCTGATCCGGAACCTGCGGTGGATCGTGTTCTTCGTGCTCTTCGGCTTCGCGCTGATCCTGCCGTTGCTGATCTCGAACTCCAATGCGGTGTCGTTCACGCTCATCGAGGTGATGACCGTCGTCGGCTTCTCGATGGGCATCGTCGCGGGCCTCAGCGGACAGCTGTCGTTGGGCCAGTTCGCACTGGCCGGTGTCGGCGGTGTCGTGTCGTACAAGGTCACCGACATGACCGGCACCTTCGTGCTCGGCTTCCTCGCCGGCGGCCTTGCCGCGGCCGCGGTCGCGCTCCTGATCGGCATCCCCGCGCTGCGCATCCGAGGCCCGATGCTCGCCGTCACCACGCTCGGCTTCGCGATCGTCACGTCCGCGTGGGCGTTCCAGCAGCCCTGGATGATCGGCGCCGGCGTGTCGCAGGACTTCCCGTCGATCTTCGGCCTCGAGATCGACGACGCGAAGTCCTACTACCTGCTCGGGCTCGTCGTGTTCCTGATCGCGCTCTTCTTCGCGCGCAACGTGTGGAAGAGCGGCCTCGGTCTCCGCATGCGTGCCGTCCGCGACAACGAGGACACCGCGCGCGCGTTCACCGTGAACCCGACGGTCGTGAAGCTGCAGGCGTTCGGCATCGCGGGCTTCCTGGCCGGTCTGGCCGGATCGGTGTACGGAGGATCGGTCACGCTGCTGACCTCCGATGCGTTCCCGGTCCAACGCAGCATCGACGCCGCCGCGGTCGCCGTGCTCGGGGGCCTCGGGCTCCTCATGGGCCCGTTCATGGGCGCGCTCTTCATCATCGGCATCCCCGAGATCCCCAACATCTTCGGGATCCAACCGCTCGACCAGCTGCAACTGCTCGCCACGTCGATCGGTTGGTTGTTCATCGTCGTCCAGGTCCCGGGCGGGTTCGCCGTCGGCATCGGCAACCTGCGCACGCGGATCGCCGACTCGATCGCCCGCCGCCACGGGCTCGATCCCGAGGTGGAGTGGGACGTCGAGGCCGCGGAGTCGGGCCCCGCGCGGCCGCAGCTCGCGCTGCCGCCTCCGGCGCCTCGCGAGACCACGCACGGCGAGGTGATCCTGCGCACCACGGATCTCTCGAAGCAGTACGGCGGATTGCGTGCCGTCGACGACGTCACCATCGAGCTGCGCGCCGGCGAGACCCTCGGCCTCATCGGACCGAACGGCGCCGGCAAGACCACGCTGTTCGAGCTGCTGGGCGGCTTCGCGCAGCCCACGTCGGGCACGGTCGAGTTCCTCGGCTCCGACGTCACGCGCAAGAGCCCGTCGTCACGGGCCAGCCTCGGGCTCATCCGCTCCTTCCAGGACGCGGCGCTGTTCCCGACGCTCACGGTGCTCGACTGCGTGGAGCTGGCGCTCGAGCGCGACGATCCGACTCGCTTCATGCGGTCGTTCCTCGGCGGCGGCGCGGCGCATCGTCGCAAGCAGGAGCGTGCGAAGGAACTGGTCGCGATGATGGGCCTCAACCGTTGGCGTGACAAGCCGACCGCCGAGCTCTCCACCGGCACGCGCCGCGTGGTGGAGCTCGCGTGCATGATCGCGCTCGACCCCGTGGTGCTGCTCCTCGACGAGCCGTCGTCGGGTATGGCGCAGCGCGAATCGGAGATGCTGGGTGAGATCCTCACACCGCTCAAGCAGCAGCTCGACCTCACGCTCGTGCTGATCGAGCACGACATCCCGCTCGTGATGAGCCTGTCGGATCGCATCATCGCGATGGAATCGGGCCAGGTGATCGCCGACGGGACACCGGAAGAGGTCCGCAACAACCCGCGCGTGGTGGAGTCGTACCTGGGCGGCGACGTGGCGGCCATCGAGCGCTCCACGGTGCGGACGTCCACGAGCGGCTGACGGTGGAGTAGAGATGGGGGATGGCCGCCACCCGCACGACGTCCGAATCGGAGCGCACGACGATCCTCGACGCCGCGCTGCGCGTGATGCGCCGCAACGCGTACGCCGAGGCGCAGATCAGCGACATCCTCGCCGAGGCTGAGCTCTCCACGCGCGCGTTCTACCGCCACTTCGAGTCGAAGGACGACCTGTTGATGGCGTTGTACCGCAACGACGCCGAGGAGGTCGCGCGGCAGCTGCGGGAGCGCGTCGCCGCGGCGGGGACGCCCGAGGTCCAACTCGGGGCGTGGATCGACGAGACGCTGAGCCTCGGCTACGACCGTCGCCGGGCGAAGCGGGCGGCGATGCTCGCATCCGATGCCGCGCGCCGCACCGCTGCGTTTGCCGATGAGAGCGCCCGTGCCGCGCGCGCGCTCTCCGAGCCGCTGCGGGAGGTCCTCGCGCGCGGGGCGTCGTCGGGCGCGTTCCCACGGTGCGTCCCCGACCAGGATGCGGCCACCATCTACGCGTTGGTGTGGCGGCTGGTCTCGGAGGGAATCGGTGGGCGCGCAACGATGGACGCCGACGCCGCGGCGGCCCACGTCCGGCGGTTCTGCTTCCCCGCGCTCGGCATCGCAGCAGTGGGCTGAAAACGCCGTTCCGTCGTACGGTGGCCGGACACGACGCAAGGGAGCACGGGTGACGCTGAAGGACCAGACCGCGGTGGTCGGGGTGGGGGCGACGCCGTACTACAAGCGGGGGCAGTCACTCCCGCAGACCGAGCTCGGGATGGCGTGCAAGGCCATCCTCCTCGCGCTCGACGACGCCGGGCTCACGATCAAGGATCTCGACGGGTTCGCGATCTACTCCAGCTCGTGCGACCCCGCCGAGGTCGCGTCGGTGCTGGGCGTGCCCGAGGTCCGGTTCGCCGCCACGCTCACGTCGGGCGGCGGTGGGAGCGCCGGCTCGCTGGGCCTGGCCGCCGCGGCAGTGAGCTCCGGGATGGCGGAGTGCTGCGTCTCGCTGATGACCTTGCAACAGGCGACGCGCCGCCTCGGCGGTACGCAAGTCGAGGGTGGCGGCGGTGGTGGTGGCGGCGGGGGCAATCCCTACGGCGGTGGTGGCATCCCGCCGTCGACGGCGTTCGTGATGAACAGCGGCCTGATGTCGCCCGGTCACAGCTTCTCGCTGCTCACCCAGCGCCACATGCACCTCTACGGCACGACGCGTGACCATCTGGCGGAGATCGCGATCTCGCAGCGCAACAACGCGATCCGCCGACCCACCTCGTTGCAGACCGAGCCCCTGACCCGCGACGACTACTTCAACGCGCGGATCATCTCGGATCCCCTGTGCCTCTTCGACTACACGATGGAGACCGACGGCGCGGTCGCGGTGATCACCACGTCGGCCGAACGCGCCAAGGACCTCAAGCAGCCGCCCGTCTACATCATGGGCTCGGCGAACGGCGCGATGGGCCGGTGGGGCTCGGCGATCTTCACCTACTTCCAGATGCCCGACGAGTACTTCGCGTCGTCGGGGCACCGCGCGGTGGCGAAGCGCGTGTACGAGATGGCGGGCATCACGCCCGACGACGTCGACGTCGCCCTCCTCTACGACCACTTCTCGCCGATGGTGCTCATGCAGATCGAGGACTACGGCTTCTGCGACATCGGCGAGGGCGGACCGTTCGTCGCCGAGGGCAACATCCGCTGGCCCACCGGCAAGATCCCGGTGAACACCCACGGTGGTCACCTGTCGGAGGCCTACATCATCGGGATGACGCACGTGCGCGAAGCGGTCGAGCAGCTGCGAGGCGTCGCGATCAACCAGGTCGAGGACGCCGAGATCGCGTTGGTCACCGGCGGTCCGGCAGGGCTGCCCGTGAGCGCCACCCTGTTGAGGAGATGAGCAACATGGCCGAGCTCCGTCCGGGCGTGTTCCCCGCGACGATGCAGGACCCCTACGCCGACGAGACGACGCAGCCGTTCTGGGACGCCGCGCTCGAGGGTCGCCTCCTCGGCTACCGGTGCTCGACCTGCGGCACGTTCGTGATGCCGCCGAAGCCGTACTGCTTCACGTGCCAGGGCACCGACTTCGCGTGGGTCGAGCTGCCCGGCACCGGCACCGTCTACACGTTCACGATCGTGCGCCACCCCTTGAGCCCCGCGCTCGCCGAGGTCGTGCCGTTCGCCGCCGGCGTGATCGAGCTCGACGGCACCCAGGGCGCGGGGGCACGGATGATCGCGAACATCGTCGACGTCGATCTCGACACCCTCCAGATCGGCACCAGGGTGAAGGTCGTCTTCGACACGGTGAGCGACACGCTCGCCGTGCCGCGGTTCGCGCCGGTCTGAGTCAACCCGGGGTCGGCACCTCCGCACCGAGGAGGCCCTCGGCGCGCAGCTCGTCCCACATCGCGCTCGGGATCGCGCGCTCGAACGCGGTGACATCGGCTTGGATCTCGGCGGGCGAGCGCGAGCCGATCAGCACCGTGCTCACGGCGGGGTGACCGGCGGGGAACTGGAGCGCGGCGTCGAGGAGCTCGACGCCGTGCCGACGGCACACCGCCTGCATCGATCGGGCCTTCGCGAGCAGCTCGGGCGACGCGGGGGTGTAGAAGAACGGCGCGTCGTCCTTCGGATCGGCGAGGATGCCGCTGTTGATCACCCCTGCCGCGATGTAGCCCACGTGGTGCTCGGCGCACAGCGGCAGCAGCTCCGCCAGGGCGGTCTGGTCGAGCAGCGTGTAGCGCCCCGCGAGGAGCACGGAGTCGACGCCGGCCTCCCGCACGAAGCGGGCGAGCGGCGCGGCGTGGTTCATGCCCGCGCTCACTGCGCCGATCACGCCGTCGTCGCGCAGCGCGCGCAGCGCCGGGAACGCGCCGTCGAGCGCGTCGTCCATGAAGTTGTCGGGGTCGTGCACGTGCACCACGTCGACGCGGTCGAGCCCGAGTCGCTCGAGGCTCGCGTCGATCGAGCGGCGGACGCCGTCCGCGCTGTAGTCGCGACGGACCTGGAGGCTCGGGAGCCCGGGCGACGGTGGCTCGTCGGCCGGTTCGAGGAGGACGCCGACCTTCGTGGAGAGCACGAACGAGTCGCGGGGGCGAGCGGCGAGGGCGGCCCCGGCGCGGCGCTCCGACGTGCCGACGCCGTAGAGGGGGGCGGTGTCGAAGTAGCGCAGCCCCGCGGCGTACGCCGCGTCGACGGTCGCGATCGCCTGGTCGTCGGCGACCAGCTCGAACATGTGGCCGAGCGGCCCGCATCCGAGCGACAGCGCGGTCACGGACAGGTTCGTGGCGCCGAGGGGGCGTCGGTCGGCGGCGAGCATGGGCATGCGGCAATGTACGCGACGCGCGGTGACGACGGTCGGCGAGCGTGCGGGCGTCAGGCGGCGGGAAGGAGCTCGCCGGCGAGCACGGGCACCTCGGCGAGCGAGCGCAACGCGTCGTTGAGGTGCGTGCAACAGCTGATGCCCTGGATCCGCTCGAGCACCTCACGGCGGAGCCCGCGTGCTGACGCGCCGACGAGCCATGCCGCGTTGGGCGCCGCACCCGGGCACTCGGGATAGGGGAGCACCCGCGGCTCCGCGACCACCGAGGTGACCACGCCCGTCTCCACGTCGACCGTGGCGTCGATGTGGTACTCGTGCACCGCGACCTCGACGCCGTCGGGGCGCCAGCAGCTGTCCCGGAACATCGCGTCGACGACGAGGGCACCATCGCCCTCCCTCACGTCGATCCGTCGCGCCCTGCGCATCGCGACCTCCGGTGGCGCATCGAGCTCGTGCCAGCTCAACCCGTCGTTCGCGTCGGCGAGCGGCGGTACGACCGCGACGTTGTGCCGGCGGTCGCGGTTGACGAAGCCGTCGGGGGTGAGCGCGCTCGACCCCGGCCGGAACCCGGAGCAGATGCCGATCATCGAGCGGGGCTCGTACTGGGCGGCCATCGCGGCCATCGCCTCGACCTGCTCGGGCGTCGGCGGCGCGGGTGGTCGCAACGCGTCCGCGCCTTGCGACCAGGCGAACCCGGCGATGAGCGACGAACCCGCCATGTCGTCGAGCAGGAGGTACAGCGGGCTGCCGCGCTCGCGCTCGTCGGGCAGCGCGTCGTCGATCGCCCGCCGCAACCCGCCACCCGCCTTGGCGCCGACGAGCCGGTCGACCCCGGCGCGCGCAGGTGTGACCGCGATGTCCTCGATCACGCGCAGGTTCGACACGCCGACCGTCATCGAGTCCTCGGCCACGACGTACGCGTCGCCGTGACGCGGGGTCACGAGATCGCGTGCGCGCCCGTCGAGCCGCAGTTGCGTGCCGCGACCACCGGGCCAGTGCATCAGCACGGTGCTCGTCCGTCGGATCGAGCCGGGACGCCGAGCGGGCGGCCCTGGCTGCGGGTTCGCGGGCGCCGGTGGGAGCTGGTCGGTCACCCGATGCCCCTGGCCGCGAGGGCCGTGGTCCCCGTGCCCGTCAGGCGCCGGTGACCGATGCGGGCGGGCGCCCGACCGACGGGAAGAGATCGAGGAAGGCGCCCATCGTGATCCGGTCGCGCACCGTGTCGTCGACACCGTCGAACAGCTCGTGCAGCACCTTCTGGGTGTGCGGGAACGTGCCTTCGAGGTGCGGGTAGTCGGTGCCGAACATCACGTTCTCGAAGCCCATCGCCGTGTGGGCCGGGATCGCGGTCTCGTCGTGCTGGAACGACGCGTACACCTGGCGGTTGATGTACTCCTTGGGGAGCATCGAGATCTCACCCTTGTTGAACATGTAGTGCTGGCGGTACTCCTCGTTCATGCGGTCACCCAGGAACGGCGCCCACGTCGCGCCACCTTCGGACACGAGCACCTTGAGGTCGGGGTGTCGCTCGAGCGCACCCGACGCGATCATCATCACGACCGCGAGCTGCCCGCCGAACGTCGTGTTGACGTAGTTGATCATCGCGCCGCCCGGGCCGCGGTACTTCTGGGGCTTCTCGCCCGACTCGGTGCCGATGTGGAAGGCGAGCACGCTGCCGGTGCCCTCCATCACGTCCCACAGCGGCTCCCACTCCTCGGAGTTCCAGTGACCGTGCATCGTCGGGGGCTTCGTGGGCAAGAAGATCGACTTGAAGCCCTTGGCCGCGCAGCGCTCGACCTCGGCGACCGAGAGCTCGACCGACTGCAGCGGCAACGTGGCGCACGGCACCAGGCGTGGTGACATCGCGATCAGCTCGTCGGCAACCCAGTCGTTGAGCACCTCGGCGGCGGCGCGCGCGAGCTCGGGGTCCTCGATCTCGCCGTACCAGAGCCCGAGCGACGGGAACACGACCTCGCCCCACACACCCTGGTCGTCGAGGTCGGCCATGCGCTTGCTGTTGTCGTTGCCGCCCTGGGCGCGCATCGCCTCCATCATCTCGGCGTTGGCGCCACCCGGCGCACGGCGCTTGATCACCTTGCCGTCGATGTGGGTGATGATCTCGCCGTCGACGAACTCGGAGCGCGGCATCCGCTCGGCGTACGCGGGGGTCATGTTCTCGCGGTACAGCCCGGGGGGTTCGATGGAGTGGGAATCGCCGGAGTTGGTCCAGATCTTGTCCATGAGGTCCTCCTGGGTGGTGCGCGTGCATCGCCGTCGACATGCGGGCGCCGGTGTGGCCGGTGTGAGCACCACGGCGAAAACCTGGTTTTCACAGCTTACGGCGCACGCCCGGGTCATGCAAGACGGGTGCACGCGTACGCTCTCCGGCCATGAACCGAATCGAGACAGAGATCGCCCTCGGGCGCGACCGCGCGTGGTTGCTCGAGACCTTCAGCGCCGTCGATCCCGATCTGCTCGCGGCGCCATGCACGCAGAGTGGTGCCGACCCCGACTTCTGGTGGTCGGCCAAGGACCACTTCAGCCACCTGGTGTCGGTCGAGCGCAACTTCACGCGCATGGTGGCGGCGTTCGTCGACGGCTCAGCCGATGCGGTCGGCAGCGTGGTGCCCGACATGCCGCGCGAGCGCGTCGATGTGAGCTTGTACGTCGACACCGGCAACGACCGCTGGGTGAAGAAGTACCACGACGCGAGCTTCGATCAGCTGGTGGTGCTGGGCGAGCGCGCCCGTGCGACGACACTCGAGCTGATGGGTCGTCTCGACGACACCGACTTCGAGCGTCAGATCCCGAACGCGGCGTGGGACGGCGGCACCGTCGGCGCGATGCTCGCGGTGCCGCTCGGCTCGCACGGCCGTCAGCACTGGGCGTGGGTGAACGAGGGCTGGAAGGAACGTCAGCTGATCTGACGCTCGCGGCCCTGCCAGTAGGGCTCGCGGATCGTGCGCTTCAACAGCTTCCCCGACGGGTTGCGGGGGAGCACGTCGGTGAAGTCGATCGACTTCGGCACCTTGTAGCCACCGAGGTGCTCGCGTGCGAAGGCGATCAGCTCGGTTTGGGTGACGTCGCCCCCCGCGTGGCGCACCACGACCGCTTTCACCGCCTCGCCCCACCGATCGTCGGGCACGCCGATCACGGCGACGTCGGCGACGCCCGGGTGCTTCGCCAGCACGTTCTCGACCTCCGCCGGGTACACGTTCTCGCCTCCGGAGATCACGACGTCCTTGAGCCGGTCGTGCAGGTAGAGGAACCCCTCGTCGTCCTCGAAGGCCGCGTCGCCGGTGCGGTACCAGCCGTCGGCGGTGAGCGCGGTGGCGGTCGCGTCGTCCATGCCCCA